>JACPZY010000101.1 GCA_016195215.1 Actinomycetota bacterium
AGCGCAGGCTCTCTTCAATGGAGTCCGGCGAGCGGCTGTAGCGCGCCAGCGCGTAGGCCGACTTTTCCGGCGGCATGGGCGCCAGCGCGAGCACGCGGCGCGTGGGCGTGGTCATGAGGGCGGCCTCTCGTGCATGCCGCGCATCATAGGGGGCCGTGCGGAAGGCGTCAAGAGCGGTGGGTGCTGCGCCTGCTCCCGTTGAACCGGCCTCCCGGGAGTGCTACGGTGCGACATGAGCAAAGAGGGCGTTCCTGTTGATCCTGTCGTTTTCACGCCGGACGAGCTGCGGCTGCTCGGCGACGAACAGTTCTTCCGGGCGAAGGCCCGCATCATGACGAAGATGCGGGCGATCCTGGAGGGCGTCCATCGCGGTTTGCAAAATGAACTGAAAGGTGCGGAGCTCCTGGCTCCGGAGGGATTCAATCCGACGGCCCACCAGTTTGTGAAGGGCGAGCACCTCGAGGACTGCCCCTATCAATACCTGGACTTCTTCAAGCATTTTGACGGCGAAGTGAAGTTCACCTTCCGCACGCTGCTATGGTGGGGGCATCACATCGTCTTCGCCCTGATCCTGGAAGGCGGGCGCCTCGCGCAGTACAAGAAGAACCTCATGAATCGCTACGGAACCGTGGCAGACCAGGGTCTCTCGCTCTGCCTCGGCAGCACGCCCTGGGAATGGAAACGCGGCGAGGGCTATACGATGGAACTGACGTGGGAGCGCAAGAGCGAGCTGCAGGCCCTGCTCGACCGCCGGTCGTTTGTGAAGCTCGCCCGGTTCGTGCCGTTCGACGATCCGGTGGTATTGGAAGGCCGGGTGCCCGAAATCGCCAGCGCCACCCTGCGCCAACTCCTGCCCGTGATCACGCCGTGATTCATCCATGCCCCCCCAGCCTGCCACGATCACTATTTCGTTTGATGAAGCTTATTGACAGCACCCTTATAGAACTCAAAATCCAGCGTTCTCTTTATGCGGACTGCAGCTACTGTGTGGGAAAATTTGCTATCCATACTACCAATTCCTTTTTCATATCTTTCCAGTTTGACGAGCACCAATAAATCTTCGTTTCGATTCGTTAACACGTCTCTCAACAGCTCTCCCGAACACATAAGGCGGACGCCTAAACAAGATGCTTCATCTTCATATTTGTTCTGGTAACCCCAGGCATCTGAGTGTGCCATTGGCTTACCAGCAGAATTCTTCCAAATTCGATTAAATGGATCATCAGTTCTAAGTGCGAAGGTCGTGGCGATGTTTTCAGCGAAGTGGGGACGCATTATGGCGCAACTCGCGCCAAGAGGATCATCTTCATCGAGTCTGACTTCCGAAGAAGGACAGACTACCCAAGGAACATAGTCTTTCTTCTCGTTCCTAAGATACTCTTTCTCATCCTCATACTCGTTGTACGTTTGAATCTGGACAAAAAATGGCTTCTCTTCGACAAGTGTTCTTGCCGAAGACTTAGCCTTGCCCGGCGCAATCAACGCTGAACTGATGTAAACCCTGATTTTGTCGGGTGAACTCCAGCTGCCTTCAACGACAATCTCCCTTCCCAATGCAGAATCCGAATCCGCACCAATTAACCTCAAAATCTTAGCTTTGTCTCCGGTTATAACAAGGCCATCTTCGCCCTTTTCGAGTAGATTGATTTTAGTATCAAGAGGTGGCCTGTCCATGCCATCCGACAGCCATAAGCCGTCCTTTCTGGTTAGCAAGCTCCTATTCAGCCAGTCTGTCCATGGGTCATCGAGATACGAATCGTCTGTTACTGGATACTGCCGCAGGAGTCGGCCGGCCACCAAGAATAGCGAGTGCCATCCAAGCTGCTGGCCATAAGTGTGATATCTGGATGTCATGCTTCCCAAATAATTCCTCGAGCTTACTTCGCGACCGCCTGTCTCGTACATGCTTGTTACATTTGGATCGAAACCGCGGACTACTTCGGACATCAGGTCTCTGACTTCCCACCCCGGCTTTCCAAACACGTCACTCAGACCATGAACTGCATACTTGTCGAAGTCATAATCCAAATGAAATTTCGTTTTCGGTTCCGGCACATTCTTAGGTCTGCCCTGATAGAAGGAGCCATGTCCGACTTCTTTTAGCTTCTTTCTCAATCGCGGGAATGGCGAGAGGTCAATAGCTCTGATCCGCTCTATACTTCTAGCCGATAGCGTTAGGTTTCCACTATCAACGCATGCCAGAATTGCCTGTGCGGCGAAGTGTCTCATGAGCACGTGCGGTGAGTCTTCGTCCAGAACAATGTTTATTAGGACTTTATGATATTGGGCGATGTTTTGGGGGTGGTCAGGGGCAATTCTGGCTAGTGCTATTAGAAGCCAGAGTCGCGCGTGCATATAGTAGAAGGACAATTCGGGAGCCTGAAAGGGATGCGCGTCTTTTGTCGGGAACCTCGCAACCAGCGCATCTACAACTTTCCATCTTTCGAATCTCGCAAAACACCTCACGCTATGTGCAGCCCTCCACCTGTCCACAGAGTGAGGAGAGCCAAGCATTCGCCACACCAATCCTGCAGCGACTTCCGTCGGGTCATTAGACGGGTAGAGACCTTTTTTCCATTCTCCATCCGCAACGCTAGAAGCAAGCTTGGCAGAGCCACTGTTTAACAGTCGAGACAATGCCGATTGTCCTTGCCCAATATCCGACTCATCGCAAATAATGGAGGCAAGCCCCAGCCATGCAGAGGCTGGGGCACACCCATCGGGCGAGGCAAAAATCTTAATCAGCTCTAGTGCCAACGTTGCGATTGGCACCCCTGAAAGGTCCGAAACGTGTTTAAGCTGATAATCAGATAGTTGATCGAAGCTCACGAAGTCGTCAGTGTGACGTTGAACTAGTAGTATTCCAAGCGTTTCGTAAATTCCTGCGAGTGCAGCCGACGACTTGCCCCATTCTTCCTTGCATTTCTCTAGCTCGCCTAATTTCGTATATAGATCTAGATTTTCAAGCCTGGTGATTATCTCGATGTATTGGGGTCTATCAGGGAAGGCCAACTTTCCCCGCAGATTTGCAAAGAACTCACCTTTGAGATCATAGATATGCTGCACGGCATTGAGTTCATCTACAGCATTTGCCATTGACGCTTCGTCATTTGGTGTGGTTCTAGCCGCTAATCTCTTCAGCGTGCTTCGGTTCTCCTTGTCCTTACTCTTTTGGGGATGCAAAAATCGCGTGTCCGATTGTCCGCGATAGTTCATGTTCGCATTGTTTTCATCACGAACCTTCCCGAACTGCTCATGCGCGGCAGCAAGATACACAGTCGTTTCCGAATTCTTCCCGAGAACCTTTTCAGCCAGGGACGCCAGAGTCTTGACAGTGCTATCCATTGGAACGCCCGGATTATTGGCTTCGAATTGGTGGATCAATTCGCTTACCAATTGCTTGTGATTTGGATAATCTTTGCTATCTATAGCCTTAGCGAACTTTTCGGTATTACAACTGTACAGTTCAACAGGAATCGATAGCCGCAGTAATGCTAGAGCGTCTTCAGGTGCAATTTTGTCGTCATCAATGAGAGCTGTCAGATAAGGCAACAAGGTGTAATCTAGAGAAATCTTTGAACGGTCATCCCAGCGCGCTAGCTTTGCAAGCCCCTTACAGCCAGATGCTCTTGACAATCCGGTTGCAAATGCAAACCAGGGGAACTTCTCTGCCTCATACATGTTGAGCTCACAAATATTTGTGAGGACATGAAAATCTTTATCCGAAAGTTCATTTCTTTTTAGAGAGGATGCAAAGAGCAAGAGCTCG
>JACPZY010000102.1 GCA_016195215.1 Actinomycetota bacterium
CCAGAGAGCAACGGTACTGCCGCATGCATTAAGAGTCGCAATCACATCGTGTATGTGAACCAAGAACTGCTGAAATATGCCAACAACAGGCGGACAACCACCTCCGGCCAGACAGTGCGAATCAAGCAATTGGAAACGCGGTTCAATCAATTGACTACTGATCTTAAGAAATCCTGGCCCGCGGCCTTCCAGGCCTGCAACCCGCTCTGACCTGGGGAAAGCCCTGCTGATAGATCCTTGTGTCCGAACGGGGACTTGAACCCCGAAGCCCTTGCGGGCACTAGCACCTCAAGCTAGCGCGTCTGCCAATTCCGCCACCCGGACGAGTGAGAAGCAACGATAGCAATGTCGCCTTCAGGACACAAAATAACGAGCATTTGCAGGGAAGAATACGGCCATGACATCTCAGAGCCCCCAGGATTATTCGAAATCCCATAGATCAGAACTTGAAGCGGATGCGATCACTTTATGCCAAGAGATGATCCGAATCCCGAGCGTTAATTACGGAGACGGAAAAGGCGATGAGAGAGCAATCGCGGATTACGTCGTCGAAAAATTACTGGAAGTCGGAATTGCATCGAAGATTTATGAGTCCGCGCCTGGTCGATGCAATGTCGTAGCAACGATCCCTGGAGTAAATGCAGAGCGACCTGGTCTTGTAGTTCATGGACATATCGATGTAGTCCCTGCCAATGCGGAGGATTGGTCCATCAATCCATTCGCCGGTGAAATTCGCGATGGCATGATCTGGGGTCGTGGCGCACTCGACATGAAGAACATGGATGCGATGATGCTGGCCATAGTCCGAAAGTGGACCCGGACAGGGTTTAAACCTCCTCGAAATATTCTTCTGGTCTTCTTCGCCGATGAGGAAGCTGGGAGTATCTACGGCTCTCGATGGATGGCAAAAGAGCATCCAGAAGTTTTCGAGGGATACAGCGAGGCAATTTCTGAAGTGGGTGGTTTTTCTGTAACCGTCGGTGATGGGAAACGTCTTTATTTAGTAGAGGCTGCTCAAAAGGGAATTTACTGGATGCGGGCTACGGCGGAGGGCCGTGCTGGACACGGTTCCATGCTCAATGACGAAAATGCAGTTACCGCCCTCGCAAGTGCAGTTGCAAGAATTGGCAACCACACCTGGCCGCAGCGGTATACCAAGACGGTAAAGGTTTTCTTTGCAGAGTTGGCGAAAGCCACCGGCAAGCCATACGACCTGGCTGATCTTCGGCCACTTCTCAAGGAGCTTGGTTCTACCGCCCGCATGATTGGGGCAACACTTCAAAATACCGCCAACCCAACTCTGCTTGAGGCCGGATACAAAGCAAATGTCATCCCGCAGAGTGCCTCCGCAGTCATCGACGGTCGTTTCCTGCCAGGCTATGAAGAGGAGTTGAAAGAGACTCTCCGTGAACTCGTCGGCCCCGATATAAAAATCGAGGCAATTACGCGCGATATCGCCCTTGAAGTGGATTTCGAAGGTGATCTCGTTGATGCGATGCGCAACGCAATCTTGTCGCAAGATCCTGACGGCATTCCTGTGCCCTACACCATGAGTGGTGGCACGGATAATAAAGCACTCTCAGAACTAGGGATCATTGGATACGGATTCTCTCCACTCAAACTTCCAGCCGATCTCGACTTCATGTCGCTCTTTCATGGCGTTGACGAGCGAGTACCGATTGATGGAATCGTCTTTGGGGTTCGAGTTCTGGAGAATTTCCTGGAAAACTGTTAGGGGAAGAATTGCTAAAGCGCAGATGCATCATCCAGTGCACTGCGAACAATATGCGGTAGGAAGATCTCTTCGGAAGTCATAATTCCTCGAAGTTGAGCGCCAGTTCGTGCTCCAACGATTGCACTGGTAACCCCTGGGCGATCGCGAACCCACGCAAGCGCGACTTCCAGTGGTGAGTACCCCAACCCCTCGGCTGCTACATTGACGGCTTCAACAATACGAATTCCTCGCTCATCAAGGTAGGGCTCAACAAAGCCTGCAAAGTGCGGACTGCCTCCGCGCGAATCACTCGGAGTTCCCAGGCGATACTTTCCCGTGAGCACACCGCGACCAAGGGGAGACCATGCCAATATCCCAACGCCAAGTGCGAGGGCACAAGGAAGAACTTCCTTCTCTATGGCGCGATTGAGCAGTGAATACTCATTTTGCAATGATGCAATCGGTGCTTTAGTAGGAATGGCCTCTTGCAAGGAGATTGCACGAGCACTCTGCCACCCCGAAAAATTAGAGACTCCTACATATCGAGCACGCCCACTGCTATAGGCGTAATCCAGAGCAGAGAGAGTGTCCTCAAGGGGAGTCATAGCATCCCACGTATGAACCTGCCAGAGATCCACGAAATCTGTACTAAGTCGATTTAATGAGCGATCTAACTCGGCGATGAGTGAACGTCTTGATGCATTGACAATTCGTTCCCCTGATTCAAATGAAATTCCGGCCTTGGTGGCAATATGAACTTCTTCTCGCCTAAATAGGGTTCCGATCAGGCCGCCGATCAGTCTCTCGCTATCGCCGTCACCGTACAGGGCCGCAGTATCGAGAAAATTCCCACCGCCGTCGAGATAAGCCCGACATTGATCAGCAGCTTCGTGCTCATCGGTGTCGCGCCCCCAAGTCATAGTGCCGAGACCAAGGCGAGAGAGTAGAAGTCCGCTCTTGCCCGCTCTACGCATCTCCATGACGCGACCCTAGCAAGGCAACGGCGCGAAATCACCGATAACCTTCTGCTTGAGTCGAAATTTCTTGCTAATAAAACCGGTCGAGAGGGGAGTCAAAAGTGACACTTGTGATTCTGGTTCGCCACGCCCACTCGACCGCAAATGGTTCAGGAATATTGGCAGGTCGGACAGAGGGTGTGCACCTCTCTGCTCTTGGAAAGATACAAGCGAAAAGACTATCCACCCGCTTGGGGGAGATACCTCTTAAGGTCCTACGATCAAGTCCACTTGAGCGGTGCGAGGAAACAATTAATCCATGGCTGAAACTTCGCCAGAAATCAATCACTCATTCAAAACCGATCCTAACTTTCGATGACGATCTCGCCGAGGTCGATTATGGATTATGGAGTGGGAAGAAACTCCGAGCACTATCACGCGATCCGCTCTGGAAGAGCGTCCAAGAATCTCCATCGCAAGCGATCTTTCCAGAAGGCGAGGGTCTCCTTGCTATGCAGGAAAGAGCTATGAAATCAGTGCATACGGCCTTGGCACAACGTGGGAAGGGCCACATCCTCTTGGTCTCGCACGGAGATATCTTGAAATCCATTGTCGCAGCGGCATTGAATATGCATCTTGATGAATTCCAACGTATTGTTATTGATCCAGCATCCGTGTCAATACTAGATTTTTCAGGAGAGAAAACCAGAGTGCTCTTACTCAATGATTCTCGGTCACGCTTAGATCCAAATATTTTTGCCAGACGAGAGAAGGTGGCTCAAGTTGGTGGCGGGGCCGGGAGCAAGAGAGAGAGGTCTCCTAATTGGCAAGATTGGTAATCACATATGACCCCGCCGAAAGATTCATTGTCGGAACGGTCGGAGAACCGGGAGAGAGAAGTTTCTTTATCCAAGCCAGAGAAGGGAAGCGGCTTACTTCGGTTCTTATCGAAAAAGCACAGGTTGTGGCGATAGTCGAGCGCCTTGATTTACTTCTACGCGAACTCAAGCGCATTGATCCAAATTTAGAAATAGGCACCTCTTCTCGTGACGATGAACCACTTGAGCAGCCGATAGTCGAAGAGTTTCGAGTCGGTCTAATCACGCTCTCATGGATGAGCGATAGAGAGCTGGTCTCCATTGAACTCCATGCGACTTCCGAGGGAGATGAAGTTGAAGAAGCGCCCTTTAGCGAGGATCCAGAGAATGCACCCGACATGCTTCACGTTCTCCTGACAGCTGACCAGACGCAATCATTTGTTAAACGGGCAATGACAGTTGTCGGCGCGGGACGACCTCCCTGTCCTTTCTGTGGCTTACCCCTTGATCCACGGGGACACGTATGTCCAAGGGCAAATGGGTACCGACGCTGACCTCGACCTCTCTCGTGTGGAATCTGCATTCACGCACGGGGAGTTAAAAATTACAGGACGCCTGGTGGATGCTTCCAATGCCACCCTCCTGGCGACCGTTGGAGATGCCCAGTACGAATTTGTCTGCATTTACAAACCCATTGCTGGGGAGAGACCACTATGGGATTTTTCGACAGGCACCCTCGCATATAGAGAATATGCAGCGTATTTATTGAGCTCGATAGGAAATTTTGACGTTGTCCCGTTCACTCTCCTTCGCGATGGCCCTTACGGCGAGGGAATGGTCCAAAGATGGGTTGATATTGACGAGAGCCTGGACATGGTGGAGTTCTTCCAGAGAGATGATCCGGCGTTGCGAAATATTGCCCTCTTCGACTCAGTCATTAATAACACAGATAGAAAAATCGGACACCTCCTCCCTGATTACTACGGGCGGGTATTCGGTTGTGACCATGGAGTCACATTCCACACGGAAGATAAACTCCGCACAGTCCTCTGGCAGTGGGCGGGCTTGCCACTTACCCAATCAGAAATTTCTCGTTTGCAGGAGTTGAAGAGAGTTCTCGCGGGTTCGTTGGGTGAGCAGTTGCAACCGCTCCTATCGGCAGAGGAACTCGTCGCTCTAGATTCCAGAGTCTCCCACATCCTTACCTCGGGATCATTTCCAATTCCCTCTGACCAATGGCCGTCCGTCCCATGGCCACCCTTCTAACTCCTTTAGGATAACTCAGTGAAATCATGGGCAAGCCTCTATCTACCTCCGATTGATGTCAGATTTAATTTTCCTCCGTTGGCTCTTTTGAATTCGGCCTCCGACCTATCCGAGACCCTCCCAGATAAAGATGAGTACACCATGTATGTCTGTGGCATCACGCCATATGACGCCACGCATCTGGGACATGCTGCTACCTACATCACCTTTGATCTAATCAATCGCTACCTACGCGCAATGGGCAAGAAGGTACATTTTGTTCAGAACATCACTGACGTGGATGATCCGTTGCTTGAGCGGGCCGCGCGCGATAATGTCGATTGGACTTCGTTGGCTCAATCACAAATAGATTTATTCCGTGGAGATATGAGCGACCTACACATAATCCCGCCCGAGAATTACATCGGCGCCGTCGAAGCTATTCCCCTTATTATTGCTGCAATCGAAAATTTGACTGAGAAGGGCGCCGTTTACCGTGTTGATGAAGACTTATATTTCTCAGTGCACGCGGATAAGAACTTTGGATCTCGCTCTCATCTTTCCCAAGAGAGTATGCTCGACGTTTTTGCTCAACGTGGAGGAGACCCGGATCGCCTTGGAAAGCGCGATAAACTAGACGCCCTCCTATGGATGAAGCAGAGACCTCATGAGCCTGGTTGGACTTCTCCATTCGGAATGGGGCGCCCCGGTTGGCACATTGAATGTTGCGCGATCGCACTCAACTATTTGCCACGC
>JACPZY010000108.1 GCA_016195215.1 Actinomycetota bacterium
ACTGGATAATCTGAGACATATCCATAACCACCCAAGATCTGGACGGCATCTGTCGTCACCTTCATGGCCGTATCACTTGCCAAGCACTTGCTGGCCGCGGCATAGAATTTGAGATCAGGATCATTTCGCTCGCTCTTAGAGGCAGCGGCGTAGGTCATCTGGCGAGCCGCTGCGATTGCCATCGCCATGTCGGCCAACATAAATTGAATTCCTTGGAATTCGAAAATCGGTTTGTTAAATTGCTGACGCTCGTGTGCATATTTTGAAGCAATATCAAATGCTCCTTGAGCAATTCCAAGTGCCTGGGCGGCAATGGTGATCCGTGTGTGATCTAGCGTCAACATTGCCAGGGTAAAACCACCGTTAACATCGCTAATTCGGCGATCGTCGGCGAGTTCAACATTGTCGAAATAAACTTCCCTCGTCGGCGATCCTCTAAAACCCATCTTCTTCTCGTGCGCTCCAAAAGAGAGACCCTTGTCACTCTTTTCAACTATGAAAGCTGTTATCCCCGCGGCGCCTTTGCTGGGATCCGTGGAGGCAAAAACGGTATAGAAATCGGAGAAACTCGCATTGGAAATCCACTTTTTACTTCCATTGAGAATCCATTGATCGCCAGACTTCGTTGCCTTCGTTCGAAGAGCGGCGGCATCGGAGCCTGCACCCGATTCAGAGAGGCAGTAAGAAAACCCCTTACCTTGCGCCAGTGGGCGTAACCATCTCTCTTTCTGCTGCCTCGAACCAGAGAGAATAAGGGGCAGGGAGCCGAGTTTGTTTACAGCCGGAATCAAAGAGGAAGAAGCACATACTCGCGCAATCTCTTCAACAATGAGAACTACTGCGAGAGCATCCGCGCCTTCTCCTCCAAATTCTGCAGGAACATGGGCGGCGGCGAAACCTGCCCGTTGAAGTGCGTCAAAAGACTCTTGCGGAAAACGCGCCTCCTCATCTACCGCGTGTGCAAAGGGGGCAATCTCTTTCTCGGCGACGGATCGCACACTCTCGCGCAGATCCTTGTACTCCGAGGGAAGGTCAAAAAGCGGTTCAGTCTCCACGTTCTTCACTCTCAATCTTTAGATCTCTCTGCGCTAATTTAGCGAGATATTGGTTGTAGTGCGCCAGTTCATCTGGTTCTCCCATTGCAGCCAACCGCTCTGCATTGCGATCAATCCTCTTGGCTTCACGCGAGTCATCACGGACCCAGAAAATAAAGGTGGCAACTAGCGCGAGCAAAATGGGAATCTCCCCCGTCGCCCAACCAATCGAGCCAGCCAGATGTTGGTCAGCCAGAAGATCTGCAGACCAAGGGCGGTGCAGTTGCGCAAAATAGCCTCGGTCAAGGAGGGAGGTCGATGACATCAGTGCGACCGAGAAGAAGGCGTGAATGCTCATCGCCGCAAAGAGGATCACCATCCGCATCAGGTGGGGGACTCGCTTCGGGTTTGGATCAACTCCAATAATCACATGGAAGAAGAGAAGTCCGGCGAGTACGAAATGAAGGTTCATTGCGAAGTGGCCGATGTCGCTGCGCATCATCCCGCCAAAGAGGGAGGTGAAATAGAGGGCAAATAAAGAGCCATCAAAGAGCATGAGCGCAGCAACGGGGTTCACCCAGAAACTTACCAATCGCGAGTGGAGCGCAACAACAAATGTGCCTCGTACACCCCGCTCGTTAGGAGTGCGTCCTTGCGGAAGTGTCCGCAATGCTAAGGTAATTGGCGCGCTGAGCACAATAAAGATCGGCGCGATCATTCCCAGAATCATGTGCGCGATCATGTGATAGGAAAATGAGAAGCGGGCATAAAGGCCTATGCCGCCACTGGTCGCATAACTAATCAAGAACATTCCGACTAAGAATGAAATCGTTCGGATCCCCGACCAATAATCACCTTGTCTATGCAACCGATAAACGCCCCGCAGATAGAGAGCGGTGGCAAGAACCACTAATCCGATGAAGAGAGCATCGGGCTCAAACGAGAGAACCAGTCTTGTTAAATTAGGCGCCTTGGGCATCGGTAACCCTGCGATAAATGTCGCCGCATCATATTTCGTTTCGTTGGCGGGTGCAGGAGGTTGATTGGTAGAGAGCCACGATCCGAGGGCTAGAGCAACAATCATGATGGAGAGTTCGATTCCAATGAGCTTGGAGAATTTGGCCCAACCAATGCTCGTTACTTCACCCGCATTGAGACTTGAACGGTATTGATATCCGATAAATATCAGACCAAGAGTCAGAACCACCTTCGCGATAACGATTACCGCGTAACTTGTCTGCCATGCTGTGGCAAAATTCAATCGAGTCCAAGCATTTGCAACGCCACTGAGGACTACTGCAATGGTGGCCCAGAGCGCCACATGGCTAAATCTCCGTACCGCCATCGCACGAGAGTGCGGTTGGAGAAGTCCGAGACCAAAAACTCCTCCAACCCAGAGCATCAACGCGACAACGTGGATGACCGGTGACCCAACTGCTAGGCCATGAGATCCACTCGCCGCGGAGTGGCTCTGAAAAATCGGCGCCACAACGCCAAAAAGGGCGGCCATCATCAGGAATATTGCACCACCCACTTGCCTCACGCGCCTAATAAGAATCACAACCAGAATCGCAACCAGCAGTTGGAAAAACATGTACTGACCAAGAGTTATCTGGGTTACGAAAGAACGGATCGTAGTCCAGTCGAAAGCGGCGCCGATAGGTACATCCAAAAAGTTGGCGAGAGTGAGAATAATATTTGTTGCCGCAGCGATAATCCAGATGCCACCGCTCCATAGCGCCACAGTGCGAAGTTTTAGAGCCTCAAGGCCAAGATCGCCCTCCTCATCTTCAAGGAGAAATCCCATGCTAAGGAGTACCCCGACGATGGCGATACTCGCAGCGATTCCAAAAAACTTGCTTATTGTTGTCAATGCATTAATAAAAGAGCCTGAAGATGTTGCAGATACTGCCAACAATGTCATCGCTTAGTGATGAGTTTCCATGCATAGAAAATGAGAAATAGGAAAACAGCGACAGCTGTAAGGATGAGGCCAATGATGAGAGTGGGCACCCCAACAGAATTACTTGGGGTATTACCTGGAGATTCCGAAGGGGAGATAATTGTTGGAGGAGGCGATGTAATTACGCTAGGAGCGGTAAAAGAGAAGGTGTACGTGCCCTCAAGAGGAAGATCGTTATCGGTCAGGAGCGAGTAAGAGACCGAATAAATTCCACTGACTGTAAGTAATTTCAAGCCGGCGACTACATTTGTGCCGTTGACGGTCAAGGTCCCGTCATCTACACGGGCGCCTTGTGGACCCATGACTGTGATCGAATTGCCAACATCGATAAGAGGAGACTGGGTAGTGATGGTGATGGCGCTCGGAGAGGAGGTGAGTGTCGCTCCCGCGGCTGGAGTGGTATTTACAAGCGAATTGGCACTAGCCGACCCCGTCGCTGCGAATGCAATAAGGGCAAGAAGAGTCCCCACTAGAGTTTTATGTAGCCTCACGATGCTCCCAACCTATGAGTACCTTGTTGGTACCCTCTGAATTCGCCTCTATCGTCTCACTTCTTTAGACTTCTCTCTACTGCCCCACAATTCGGAGAGGAAGCTAAGTGCCGACTTATCAATATGCATGCAGTTCCTGCAACCATGAGTTTGAGATATTTCAGGCCTTTTCCGATTCCTCCTTGACCCACTGCCCCGAATGCACTGGGCAATTGCGGAAGGTTTACTCAGCAGTTGGCGTAGTTTTCCGGCTCTGGCCAAATCTCGCTCATTTGATTCCAATGCCTAGCGAGCGCTCTAATCCGTCAAGAAGCGACTCGAATGAGTCCTTCGGCAGGTGTCCTTCAATTATCAACGCTGTTGCTCCGTGCACTGCAGACCAGGTGAGAATTTCAGCGTAGGGACGGAGCGCGGGGATTAATCCACCGGTCCTGTATAAATCTTCAAGGCAGGTTTGAAGCAATCTCCACGCCCGTGAGTTATCTCGGAGCACTTCGACTTCCACTTCGTCTGCAGAACAGTAACAACCGAATATAAGTCGAAAAAAATTTGGTTCCATCGAAGCCCACTCAAAATATGCGCGGCCCAACGCGCGAAAACGTGCGCGTGCTGCTCTCGCACCCTTGCCTGGAACCTTCAAAAGTGCCTGTTCTTGAAAGTCGGCCAATTCTTCAAAGAGCCTCGCACCAACACATGAGATCAAGGAATCCTTTTCTTGGTAGTAGTGATAGGCGGCGCTTGGGCTCACACCAACTTCGGCAGCCACCGCTCGGAGCGAAAGATGTTCGGCACCGTCCGCGCCTACCATTTTCGTCGCGGCATCGAGAAGTGCTGATTCTAAGTCGCCGTGGTGGTAAGTCTCACGGACCTTTGGCATGGCCATAGGAGCATCATGCCCGCTATCTTGACAATGTTCAATTACAACCTGAATAATCTCTACATTGTTCAGATATGGAGATTCCTATGTTTAACACCATCGCCCATCTCGTTGTCCGCCGCCGCAAAGCAACTCTCATTCTCTTTATTCTCGTTGTTCTTGTGGCTGGCGGAATTGGATCGCTAGCTTTCTCTAAATTGGATAGTGGTGGCTATTCAGATCCCAATAGCCAATCGGCAAAAGCTGCCAAGTTCCTATCGTCCAATTTCAACGTGAAAGATCCCAGTATCGTACTAGTCATTGATTCTGGCACACTCGACGTCAGCGATCCATCCGTTGCGGCATCTGCGACGCGACTGGAAAAGGCAGTGAAGGCAGAACCTGGCGTTGCGCAGACGCTTTCATTCTGGTCTGCAGGTAATGCGCCTACCCTCAAATCAAGTGACGGTAAAGCCGGATTTCTCTTCATCTACACAACGAAGACAGATTCTGCGAATCAGGATGAAATCGGCAAAATTATACAAAGTAAATTCGATGGTAAATTCGAATCCCTCACAGTTTATGCATCAGGTAGAGATGTCATTCAGTACGCGGTCAACACCAAGATCTCCAAGGACTTAGCGCTGGCAGAAGCAATCTCAATCCCTCTTACATTTATCTTGTTGGCATTCGTCTTCGGCGCACTGGCCGCTTCGACGATGCCACTTGTCGTAGGAATCAGTGCCATCTTGGGCGCATTTTTTCTGATTTTCCTCTTTACCCTTTTCACAAGCGTCAGTATCTTCGCACTCAATTTGATTACTGGTTTAGGTCTTGGACTTGGAATTGATTATGCGCTACTTATCGTCAATCGCTTCCGTGAAGAGCTCCACTCTGGAAAGAGCGTTGAAGAATCAGTGATATCCACTGTTTTAACTGCCGGAAAAACTGTCTTCTATTCTGGCCTTACTGTTCTTGTCACCTTGAGCTCGTTGATTTTCTTCCCTCTTAATTACCTTAAATCATTTGGCTACGCAGGCATCTCTGTTATTACTCTCGCGGTAGCAGGTGCACTCATTCCACTTCCAGCAATTTTGGCAATAATTGGAGGTAAAGTTGATAAAGGAGTTGTGCGTAAGAGTGCGCTCGTTCCTAAAGAAGATGGTGGCTGGGCGGCGACTGCACGAATGGTTATGCGCCGGCCAATACCTGTTGTCATGATTTCACTAGTGATTTTGGCGATTTTCGCCGCTCCAATCAAAGATATTGCATTCGGAGACGTTGACGCCCGAGTACTTCCGAAATCAGACAAGGCTGCGATCGCGTCACAAATGATTGTGGATCGTTTCTCTGGTCAAGAAGGAAGTCCAATTGAAATCATCATTCCTGGTGCAGCTGGTGCGGCGCAGAAAACTGAAGAGGTCGCCGCGTACGTCATGGCTGTCAGTGCTGTTGAAGGCGTGGTTCGAGTAACCCCTCCGCAGTCCAACGGAGTTGATTTACGTTTCACTGCCATTCCATCAATGGGATCACGGACGACTCAGGCCCAGACCCTCATCCATAATATTCAAACAATTGCAGCTCCCGATGGAACACTTATCGGTGGCCCTGCTGCTGATTTCACAGACTCCCAAGATGGAATTGCAAGAACATTGCCCTGGGCACTGGGATGGATTGCCTTAAGCGTATTGATCCTGATCTTCATATTTACTGGCTCCATAATCTTGCCGATCAAAGCTGTTCTCCTCAACGCACTCTCACTCGGCGCAACGCTTGGGGTGTTAAGTTGGATATTTATTGATGGCCACCTAAAGTGGCTAATTGGTGATTTCACGATTACTGGATCACTTGATACAGGAATCACCATTCTGATTGCCGTCGTTGTCTTTGGATTATCAATGGACTATGAAATCTTCTTGCTCTCACGAATTCGTGAAGAGCACTTTGCTGGCAAATCAAACATGGAATCAGTAGCAACCGGGTTGCAACGATCGGCACGAATTATCACGGCAGCCGCCATGCTGCTCGCAGTTGTTTTCGGAGCATTTATTACTAGTGGTGTCACTTTAATCAAGATGATGGGATTTGGAGTGGCTTTTGCAGTTTTACTTGATGCCACACTTATTCGCGCACTTTTGGTACCTGCGTTAATGCGTTTGTTTGGGGAGTTGAACTGGTGGGCACCTAAAGCTCTTAAACGATTTACTTTGACTCACTAATTAGCCCGTAATAGAGCCCGCTAATAGTGTCCTCGGCCGGAGTCGGACCGGCGACCTACCGCTTAGGAGGCGGTTGCTCTATCCACTGAGCTACGAGGACCTATATAAAGAATGACACGAACAGGGCAAAGGGTACTCGTAGAGGTAGGAGACGAAAGCCATTGTTTTAGCGAGAAAATTGGCATATGGAGTGCGATTGACTACCATTAGAACCACCCAATCGAGCACTTAAAAAGTAGTCCAAATGAAAGGCCGAGAATGAAAGCGCTAGTTATAGGCGCAGGCGGCGTTGGCAGGGCAATTGCAAATATTGCATCTCGAAGGTCGTTTATTTCCGCAATGGTAATCGCCGACCGAACTTTGGCCCGCGCAGAAGAAGCCGTAGCAAGAGTTAAAGATTCCAGATTTTCAGCAGCACAAGTGAATGCTGCCGAACTGGAAGATATTCGCGAGCTCATTCGCAAAGCCAAACCTGACGTCGTCATCAATGCAGTTGATCCGCGGTTCGTTATGCCTATTTTCTTGGCCTGTGAAATTGAGAATACCAACTACATTGACATGGCCATGTCGCTTTCAAGACCGCACCCCCACTACCCCAACACTGAAACAGGCGTAAAGCTAGGAGATGAGCAGTTCGCTCGCGACTGGAATTGGAGCGAGCGCGGGATCTACGCACTCGTAGGTATGGGAATCGAACCGGGTATGAGCGACGTCTTTGCCCGTTATGCCTCGGATTATCTCTTTAGTCGAATTGATTCGATCACTGTCCTTGATGGCTCAAATCTCACTGTTGAAGGCCATGACTTTGCTCCCTCGTTCTCCATCTGGACCACCATTGAAGAATGTCTCAACCCTCCATTGGTCTGGGAAGACGGGCGTGGTTGGTACACGACCGCGCCTTTTAGTGAAATTGAAGTCTTTGACTTTCCAGAAGGAATCGGTCCGGTCGAGTGTGTCAACGTGGAGCACGAAGAAGTTGTACTTATTCCACAGAAGGTAGATGCGAAGAAGGTCAATTTCAAATATGGCTTAGGTGCCGAATTTATTACAACTCTCAAAACTATTCATATGCTCGGCATGGATCGGAAAGAGCATGTGGATGTTCAAGGGATATCAGTCGCTCCGCGCGATCTTCTGGCAGCCTCCCTACCAGACCCATCAACATTGGGCGAACGTATGCACGGCAAGACCTGCGCTGGAACTCTCGTCAAGGGTCTCAATAAAGAAGGTCAGCCTTATGCCTGCTACATCTACAACGTGATCGATAACGCCTGGTCAATGAAGGAGTATGGAGATCAGGCAGTGGTCTGGCAGACAGCGGTAAATCCTCTGATCGCAATGGAGCTGATTCATAAGGGAATCTGGGAGCCCTCCGGCGTCAATGGCCCTGAATGGTTTGAGCCAAAGCCCTTCCTTGATCTTCTTGAGGCATACGGAACAAGTTGGACAATTCGCGAAGAGGATTCCAGCCTTATACAGATATAGGTTTACCTCATGAGTGAAACCTATGACGTCGTCATCGTAGGTTCAGGTTTTGCCGGATCTGTTGCCGCACTGCGGCTCGTTGAAAAAGGTTATCGGGTCGCAGTTCTGGAAGCGGGTCGCCGTTTTGCCGATAAAGACTTTCCTAAAACTTCGTGGCGATTGAACAAGTTCCTCTTCGCACCGCGACTTGGACTTCTTGGTCTACAGCGAATTCACTACCTCCCCGACGCACTCATCCTTGCCGGTGCGGGAGTCGGTGGTGGATCTCTGATTTATGCAAACACTCTTTACCAACCTGGTGACAAATATTTCGCAGATCCTCAATGGTCGTCCGTCACTGATTGGAAGAGCGAACTGGAACCCTTCTTTGACCAGGCACGTCGAATGCTTGGTGTTACACAGAACCCCTACTTCTCACCGAGTGATCAGGCAATGAAGGATGCGGCATTTGAGATGGGTGTTGGTGAGACATTCCAACTTGCTCCTTTAGGGATCTTCTTTGGGGCAACTGAAGCTACTCAAGGAAAACCAGTGAGCGATCCGTTTTTTGGGGGCGTCGGACCAGATAGAAATGGCTGTATCCAGTGCGGCGAATGCATGTCCGGCTGTCGACATAATGCAAAAAATACTCTCCCGAAAAATTATCTTGGCCTTGCTGAATATGCCGGGGTCAATGTCTACCCCCGAACCACCGTGGAAAGAGTTGAAGAGACCGAGGATCGCGGATGGAGAGTTACTGCCTCAAAGACCGGACCATTCCCATCCTCTCGACGCGTTTTCTTTGCACGCGATGTAATTGTCGCGGCAGGAACTTATAACACTCAGAAATTGCTTCATCGGATGAAAGACGGTGGGGTGCTCCCCAAGCTATCGAACCGCCTCGGATATCTCTCGCGCACAAATAGCGAGTCACTCGTCGGTGCCACCATGCCCAATACCGATATCGACTTTAGTGAAGGATCAGCAATCACATCTTCTTTCTTCCCAAATGAGGAGACACATATAGAGCCGGTCCGATATGGAAAAGGCAGTAATCTAATGGGACTTCTTCAAACAATTATGACGGAGGGCTCAACCTCTCAAGCGAGGCGCCATCAGTGGCTGAAGAAGTTCTGGAGAAATCCATCCCTGCTACTGAAGGCGCTCAATGTTCGCCATTGGAGCGAGCGGACCGTCATCGCCCTTGTCATGCAGAACGTTGATTCATGGATAAAGGTCAGTGGCAAGCGCGGACGATTTGGCTGGCGGCTCACCTCCGAAAATAGCACCGAGAATCCAAATGCAACGTGGATCGCAGAAGGTAATGAGACGGCGAGGGCTATCGCGAAAAAGTACAACGGCGTGGCCTTCGGACACATTGGCGATCTGATTGATGCCCCCCTTACAGCCCACTTTGTCGGCGGAGTTGTCATCGGCGAATCATCCGATCAAGGGGTAATTGATCCCTACCACCGAGTCTGGAATTACCCATCGCTTCATGTGATTGATGGCTCGACAATTACAGCCAACCTCGGTGTTAATCCTTCGCTTACAATTACAGCGCAGGCCGAGCGGGCAATGTCACTATGGCCAAATAAGGGTGAAGCAGATCTGCGTCCATCTCAGAGCGAGAAATATCGTCGGCTCGAACCAGTTCGGCCTCACCATCCTGTAGTGCCAGAAGGCGCTCCAGGCGAATTACGATTGATGCCTAAGAGGAGAAATGAAGATGAGTAAAACCGCACTTATCACAGGAGCGAGCGCAGGTATTGGTGCCAGTTTTGCTCGGCTCCTGGCTAGAGAAGGTTATGACTTAGTACTTGTTGCCCGGGATGAGAGCCGTCTTACTGAATATGGAAATGCATTGGAATCCGAATTCGGGATCAAGACGGAGGTGCTCCGAGCAGATCTCTCCCTGCAAGAAGACTTAATACAAGTTGAAATCCGACTGCAAGAGAGTGAAAGACCAATCGATGTTCTCATTAATAACGCGGGATTTGGAATTAGGAAAAGTTTTCTCTCAAGCGATAGGAATGAAGAAGAGCAACTCCTCGACGTCCTAGTAAAGGCTCCAATGCGACTTATGCATGCGGTCCTTCCTTCAATGAAGGAGAAGAACAATGGAACGATAATCAATGTCTCGTCCGTCGCTGGTTGGATTGCGAGCGGGACGTATAGCGCCGCGAAGTCATACCTCACGGTCTTGAGCGAGTCATTGCATACTGAACTTATGAAGACAGAAGTGCATATTCTTGCCCTCTGTCCAGGGTATACACGTACCGAATTCCACGAACGAGGAAAGATGCGTATGACTGGTCTTCCTTGGTTTATGTGGTTAAAGGCAGATGACGTCGTGGCCAAGGGCTGGGCTGACGCTCTCGCAGGTAAGGCAATATCGATACCAGGCCGGCAGTACGCCATCATCGCCGCGGTGATCCGGTCTGCCCCCAGGCCATGGGTTCGAAAACTAGGGATTAATCTAAAGTCGAAAAAGTCGTCAATAAGGAAGTAAAAGTAAGCCTTTTTCCTGTCAGTTCTCGGTGAATCTCAATTTCTGCCTGCTTTTTACTTCAGGGTCTTATCGAGAATGGATACGATAAGCCCACATTCTCTGGAGGTTTATATGTTTCGCAAAGTTCTTACCGCCTCGGTTCTTGGATTACTTCTCGCTGGAACCGTCGTATCGGCTCCTGCAAGTGCAGCAACTATCGGCAACGGCAGCGCGTGCACAAAAGTTAATTCAACAACCAAAGCCAATGGATATGTCTATAAGTGCACCAAGAATCCTGCCGTAAAGAATGCCAAAGTCACATGGGTCTCTCTTGACTGCCTCAATACCCATGCGATTTACGCAAAGCAGAACACCGCCTACCTGGCCCTTGTTAAATCTCTGCCAGCCACGCTTGCAGCTCTCGATGCGAAAATTGCTGCAGAGTTGGTGAAAGTCCAAGAGGCCAATGCGAAGGCCGACACCCTGGACGCCCAGAGCGCCACCTGGAGTACGAAGTTGGCTGAATTTACGACCGCACGGGACAAGCTCAGTGCCGATGGAACCACCTCACCCAAGAAGACTGAAGCGCTTGCAAACTACGCAGCTGCGATCCGCTCGATTAATTCTGCGATCCGCTCAAATGCCGCCGCAAGCATCTCCCTCCGCAAGGTCGGAAAGAGCGTTACGACAATGCAGACAACTCGCGCTGCAACCCTCTCCTCTATAGCCCAAGCTAAGAGTGGGGTCGGACAGTCGCTTTCAATGCGTGCGCTCGTCTGCCAGAAGGGCCTTTAAAACTTCTCGTTTACAGAGCTAGCCATGGACTTAGTAGAGATGCTCGGTCTATGGCTAGCCCTATTTATGGCAGGTATCCACCTGCCTTAACTTCCCGTAAATGGTCTGGCTAAATAGAGCATCGGCTCCCACGCTACTCATCATTCATATTATCGTTCGAATGGCCTCCTCGGATTCAAACCTCTTCGTCGACCTTGTACTCTTTCACGCCATCTCGCTTTTGGCAGCCTTTTCAATTTTCTCCTCTCCTAGATTTAACGACCAGGTGGCCCAACTCTCGGTAGGAGGGGCGATCCTCTTCTGGAGCGCAGGTTCGATCTTGACTACCTACAACGAATTCTTTAGCGCTCCAGCTATCAATCCACTAATTGCCAACATTTTTTATCTGCTCTTCTACCCTTGCGCCTTCATCGGCATCCCGAGGACATTACGTGCCAGAGGCAAACTCGGCTCTTTGGAAATTCTCGATGCCACCATTTTGGGGTTGGGTCTTAGCGCCATCGGAGCAGCATTTCTGATCGAACCCGTTCTCCCATTCTCGCGAGAGAGCCCCTCGCAGACTTTCATCTCGATTCTCTTTCCAATTGCGGACCTGGTTCTAGTCGCACTTGTACTCGCCTTAACATTGATCTCTCCCCTGACTTTGAGAAGTGCTCTCGTTACATTCGGAATCGTGATCTTCCTGATATCTGATTTTCTTTTTCTCTGGCTCAGTGTTAATCACCGATATTCGTTGGGAACAATCTCCGATGATTTGTGGCTCTTGGGAATCGTGATCCTCGCTCAGGGATTACGGTTTAGAGGATCAGAACAGACGCTCTCTGGAACGATTCACCCACTTTTTGTCGCACTATCGGTAATGATGAGCGCAACACTTCTTGCTATTACATCTTTAAGGCCCGGATATTTTCCGAACTTCATCCTCATTCCAACGATTACCACACTTTTACTGGCATTTGCCCGCATGCTAATCGCCCTACGTCAAGCTCGCTCGATTGGCGAGGAGAGAGTCCTGGCGCGAACCGATGACCTCACTAGTTTGCCAAACCGCAGAAGATTTATCGCCGAACTCGGAGCAATAACAGAGTCATCGGAAATAGAGGTAGCACTATTACTTCTTGATCTCGATGGCTTCAAACCAATCAACGATCTCTACGGTCACGAGGTTGGCGATCAACTTCTCAAACAAGTCTCACTTCGCTTTACACGAGTGCTGCCGCAAGGTGCCTTGCTAGCAAGATTGGGAGGAGATGAATTCGGTGCAATCGTACGAGGAGACTTTGCCACAACTTTCGAACTCGCGCACGCCCTGCGCGCGACCCTGAGCTACCCATTCTCTATTGCAGGCCGCGAAATCCACGTGGGCGTGAGCGTGGGGCACGTAGGCAATGATGGAGCTCCAGACCTTCTCCGTCGAGCAGACAAGGCAATGTACGAAGCCAAACGCCAAGGAGTTGGAGTCTGGTCCGAGTCTGCAGAGAAAGCGTGAGACTGCTAAGGGAAATCAGCCCGGAAAATTAGCCTATGATTTAGGGCGCGAAGCTGCTCCACCCACATAAAGGCGCGCAGAAGAGGTCTAATTGTCCGCATCCTTCCACAATCGAATTCTTGTTCTCGGCGCCGGCTCAGTAGCCCAATGCGCAATCCCACTACTTCTAGAACATTTAGTGGAAGCAAAACAGATGACGATCGTGGATCAGCGAGACAACAGATCACGAGTGCAGGGTGCTATTGATCGAGGTGCAACGTATTTTCAAGATCAATTGACCAGGGAAAATTTGGATGAATTTCTCAGTCGCTATCTCTCTGAAGGCGATTTTCTACTCGACCTAGCATGGAATATTGATGCCAACGCCATGATTGGGTGGGCGCATGACCACGGCGTCATCTATGTCAACACTTCTCTTGAAGAGTGGGAGCCATACTCAGGTGGACCTGAAAGAAGTGTTCAATCTCGTACGTTGTACGTGCGACATATGCGCATCCGTGAGATGAAAGCCAAATGGTCGAAGAAGGGCCCAACGGCGATTGTTGAGCACGGTGCAAATCCGGGTCTTGTTTCACATCTGGTAAAGAAATCATTAGTGGATATCGCAACTGGAGCACTTAAAGATGGAATAGCCGAAGAAGGTGTTGAAGCGGCGCTTATCGAGAAGAATTTCCCGGTTCTTGCGCAGAAACTCAGCGTGAAGGTAATTCATATTGCAGAGCGCGATACCCAAGTCGCAGACAAGCCAAAGGTTGTTGGTGAGTTTGTGAATACATGGAGTGTAGAAGGTTTTTACGAAGAGGGCATTGCACCTGCCGAATTGGGTTGGGGCACGCACGAGAAGAGCCTTCCAAAAAATGCATACCAGCATGAAGATGGGCCTAAAAATCAAATTGCAATCGCACAGCCGGGCGCCACTATGTGGGTCCGATCTTGGGTGCCGAATTCGGAGACAACTGGGCTCCTCGTACGCCATGGAGAATCCTTCACGGTGTCTGATCATTTAACTGTATGGGATGGCGATACCGCCATCTACCGCCCAACGGTGCATTACGCATACTGCCCCACAGATGCTGCCATCGCTTCAATGCGCGAACTCGAAATGCGCCAATGGGATCTTCAGCAGAACCAGCGGATTATGAACGATGAAATCATCGATGGCGAGGATCGCCTTGGAGTCCTACTGATGGGTCATCCGTACAAGGCATGGTGGACCGGCTCGCTCCTAAGTATTCATGATTCACGGAAGATGATCCCCAATCAATCTGCCACCACTGTGCAAGTTGCAAGTGCGGTTTACGCCGCCGTTGCTTGGGCCATGAATAACCCAGATCAAGGACTCATGGTTCCTGATGATTTACCGTGGGATGAAGTTCTGACATACGCGAAGAAATACTGGGGCGGATTCCATTCAGAGCCTGCCGACTGGGATCCACTGAAGTACCGCAATGATCTCTACGGCCCCTGGAACGGTCGGATCTACGATCATTCAGATCCGTGGCAGTTCGCTAACTTCCTCGCTTAAGCGCCTCTTAACGGGCAGGAGGTGGAAGCGTCATGGAGAGAATAGATCGCTATCAAATTCGTGGAGTTCGACAACCCATCGAACGCGTGAATTTTGCTGGCCGAATTGTAGATTTTTGGAGCCCTGGCGTACCGACCAACCATCTTCTGATCGCGCACGACGGTCAAAATGTCTTTAAACGCGATACCTTCAGTGGACGTCGTTCTTGGAGAATGGTGCAGACAGCAATTAAAGTCGCCGCTGAAGTAGGCATCGTTCCACCAACGATAATCGCCGTATTTCACAGCAGGTCTGCCGAAAATCCGTGGGGTCGAATTCACGACCTTGCTCCCCAAGACCCTTACCAGAATGGTGTTACCGCTGCAGGTGAAACCAATGACGAAATCTCCCTCGAAGATCTTCAGGGAAATAGATACTTGGAGCAAATCACGGAGGTGATTGTGCCCGCGATCTGCGAGGAGGCTGGTTCGGATTTCTCATCAATTGATAAGGCCATAATCGGATCAAGTATGGGTGGTCTCGCATCACTCTATGCAATCAGTAAACGCCCAGATTTCTTCTCCACTTCGCTGGCTCTATCTCCTCACTGGCTTGCGGGCGAGAAACCACTCGTTGATGCGCTTATTGATTCCCTTCCAACTCCTGGCACGAACAGAATCTGGATGAGCCACGGCACCGGCGGGCACGATAGTAAATATGGCCCTTTTCAAAAATATGCAGATCAGAAAATGCGAGATATTGGGTGGACTGATGAGGATTTCGCCACTCGGGTCTACAACCGTTCGGGGCATAACGAACGATCATGGGCTAAATATTTAGCCGATCCGATCAGATTCTGGCTTGCGACGAGCAAGTAGTTCTCGGAAAAAATAAGCACTCCTCTTTGCAGTCCGTTTCTGCGTCTGGTAGTTAACGTGAAAAAGGCCAAAACGCTTGGTTAAGCCCTCTGCCCACTCCACGTTATCCAGAAGTGACCAGGCAAAGTAACCGCGTAAATCGACGCCGGCTTCCCTTGCCTTGAGCGCAGCATCCAGATGAGTCTGGAAGTACTCAACTCGATCCTGATCATCAATTGATCCATCGACCATCTCATCTGGAAAAGCCCCGCCATTCTCTGTGATGTAAATCGGCACCCCTGGCAGGCGTTCCTGCGTCTGTTGCAGGGTGGTGGTCAAACTTTCTGGGTGGACCTCCCAACCCATATCTGTATGCGGCGGCCGAGGCACAGATAGGAAAGGGGGAACACCAGGAAAGGAGAGAGAGTGCGTGTGGTTCTCATTATCTTTCGCTTCGCCCTGATGAGGGATAGATGCGATGCGGGTGGGGGTGTAGTAATTGACGCCCAACCAGTCAATTGGGGCCGAAATGGATTTCAACTCGGACTCATCGACGAAGGACCAATCAGAGATGTGACGGGTGCCCTCGATGATGTCCTGCGGGATTCCTCGCCCGGCAAGAAGATCCAGCCAAATCCGATTTTGAAGGCCATCAATATGCCGGGCCGCACTTTCGGCTCCTGCATCCTCGGCAATAACAGTCGTTAAATTAAGCACCGTTCCGGCATTTTTCGCGTTGTACTGACGCAAGACTTCCATTGACCGACCATGGGCGACCATCAAGCGGTAAGCGGCCTCTAAACCCGCGGCTCCATCACCCCTACCTGGTGCCATAACGGTATCTGCGTAACCAAGAAAGGCAGAACACCACGGTTCGTTGAGGGTAGCCCACATAGCGGTCCGGTCAACAAATTTCCTGGCAAGAATCTCGGTGTACTGGGCAAAGGCGTCTCCGATTCCCGCCCAGTTCCATCCACCCTTATCCTCCAACGCAGAAGGCAGATCCCAGTGATAGATGGTAATGACAGGCTCGATATTGCGAAGGAGCAACCTGTCGATGAGGCGATCATAAAAAGCTAAACCAGCAGGATCAACCGTGCCAACTCCATCATGAAGAATGCGGGGCCAACTGATGGAGAAGCGGTACGAATCAACTCCAAGCCAGGATAAGAGATCGAGATCCTCTTCCCATCTATTGAAATGATCGGAAGCTGGATCCGCCTGTGCTCCATCAACTATTTTCCCTGGAATCTGCGAAAAATCATCCCAAATCGACCTACCGCGAAGATGACTTGAGCCCTCGATCTGCCATGCGGAAGTCGCGGCGCCGATACGAAAATATGAAGGCATACGCGAATTGAGATTATCCATACTCTATTTCACGGATCCGGCAAGAAGTCCTCGCACGAAAAAACGCTGCAATGAGAAGAAGACAAGAAGTGGTATCGCAATAGTCACAAAGGCACCAGCAGTAAGAGTTTCCCACCCTGATCCCCACTGACCCACCAGGGAGGCGAGTTTGACGTTAATTGGAGCCACCTCTTCGGTACCTGAAGCAAATGTAAGTGCAACAAGAAGGTCATTCCAGACCCAGAGGAATTGGAATATTGCAAAGGCCGCAATGGCAGGAATGGAAAGTGGAATAACTATCTGCCGGAAGACCTTGAAGTGATTGGCTCCATCGACGTGAGCCGCCTCCATCAAGTCTCTCGGTAGCGATGCGATAAAATTGTGCAACAAATAAATCGCAAGGGGTAGTGCAAACATTGTGTGTGGCAGCCAAATACCCGCAAACTCTCCGGCAATTCCCAATTTTGGAATGATCGTGACCCCGCCGATGTGCGCGCCGCCCGTGAATAGTTGGAGTAGCGGAACAAGGGACATTTGAATTGGAACTACTTGCAGCGCAAAAATGAAGAAGAAGAGAGCATCGCTCCCTTTGAACTTTACCCACGCCAGGCAATAAGCAGCCATCGTAGCGATCATAACCGGGAAGATGACCGCCGGAATCGTGATGACGATGGAATTCATCAGGTAGGGAAGAACTCCATCCGACAATGTCGACGAGCTAGAGCCGAAGAGAACTGCACGGTAATTACCTAACGTCAGGTTAGGCGCCACAAAAATATTCCACCAACCCGAGAGGAAGATGTCTTGCTTGTTTCTAAATGAACTGGCGAAGAGGCCAAAAGTTGGAACCGTCCAGAAGACGGTGATGATCCAAACAACTGAAGTTGCAAATTTGGTTGAGAAGAGTTTGCGGCCAGGATTGGCATCTGCGATCTTCACGGTGCTCAAGCGATGGTCCTCTCTCTTCGAAGATTTCGAATGTTATAAACCAAGATTGGCGTGACAAATACAAAGAGAATAACCGCCAGAGCCGAGCCCCGCCCTGTGTCAAATCTGACAAATACTTCTGAGTACATCTCATTGGAGATGACGCTCGTTCCAAAGTTGCCACCGGTCATTGTTCTGACAATGTCGAAGAGTTTAAGTGAGGTGACCAGCATCGTTGCAAGAACCACGATAAAAGTGCTTCGAACCATGGGAAATGTAATCCATCTAAATAACCGCCAGCCGAAGGCCCCATCTAGAGCGGATGCTTCGACGATATCAGCTGGCACAGCTTTAATCGCCGCAGAGAGGATTACCATCGCAAAACCAGTCTGAACCCAGATGAAGATAATCATCAGAAGAAAAGTATTTAGAGGCTGAGTTAAAATCCAGTTGGACGGCGCAAAACCCAGCGAGCGGACAATTGTGCTCAGCAGCCCGGTCTGGGGCTTGCTGGGAACCGCGTAGTCATAAACGAACTTCCAAATAACCGATGCTCCTACAAAGGAGATGGCCATTGGCATAAAGAGGAGTGACTTCGCAAGCGACTCTCGCTTCATGCGGTCGAGCATGATTGCAAGGAATAAGCCCAGTGCAGTCGTCGCAAAGGGCGTGATAACTATCCAGAGCATGGTGTTGAAGAAGACCTTACGCATATCCGCATTGTTAAATAGCCAGGCGTAATTACGGAATCCAATAAATTTCACAGAGTTGGCATCTTTAAAACTAAAAAGGATTGTCTGTATGGCAGGAATAATGAGCCCCGCAAAAAGCAGAACCATCGCGGGGCCAAGCAGGGTAATAATCGCAATCGGGCGTTGTTTACGGCCATTTGCTTTGCCGGCAATATAAAAAATCAGAAGTAATACCGCAAAAAATCCAGCGATCGCAATAATTACTTGCCCGAATTTTGGAAGATTAGTGGAGAAGAATGAATTCACTACATCCCCCAATCGAGGCCGTTACGAGTTGTTCAATCTTAGAGATGAAAATAGAGGTTGGTGGGGATTCTATTTTAGAATCCCCACCAACCTATTGATTGGTACCCCTTAGATGGGTTTTAGCGTCCGCTTTTAGCTAGCCGGCCATGAATCATCGATCGCCTTGGCCACGTCGGCAGTTGATTTGCCGTCCGCGAACCAGGAGGTCAATTGAGTCCATTCGGTTCCCGCACCAACAGCTGCAGGCATAGCATCCGAGGCATCGAAGACAAAGGTCGATTTCTTATCTGCCAAATACTTAGCCGAGAGCTGATCGAGTGGGTTCTTGTATGCCGAAAGTGGAACGCCAGAGTTTGCCGAGAGCCAACCGCCACCAGGGCCAGCGGTAGCGATCCGATTGATCGCCCACTGTGGGGTAGACAAGTAGTTCTGAAGTTCTTGAACTTCAGGGCGCTTTGAGAATGCAGCGAAGAATTCTCCGCCACCTTCTACTGGTGTCTTCACTGATGGGCTGATGGCTGGGAGATAGAAGGCCCATACATCGCCATTCTTGCTCACGTCAGTTCCAGCTGGATACTGCGCGGCGTAGAACGAAGCTTGCTGAAGCATCATGCAGGATCCGGATGGAATGCCAAGACCAGCTGATTGGAATGTTGTCGTGGCGATTGCCTTGACATCTCCAACATACTTTGGATTCTTCATCCAATTAGAGACCGTATTCATAGCAGCTATGATCTTTGGATCGGAGAACTTGACCTTGTGTGAGATCCAATCGGCATATACCTTCGCGCCGAATTGACGGACAACAACTTCTTCCAACCAGTCAGTTGCTGGCCAGCCAGTTGCTCCACCAGATCCAATGCCACCACAGAATGCTGTCTGGCTTGCAGCGGCCATTTTATCTGCGAGAGCAATCATCTGGTTCCAGGTTGTCGGAACTGAATATCCTGCCTTGGCAAATTGCTTTGGGGAGTACCAGACAAGTGACTTCATGTTGGCACTGTTAGGCGAGGCATAGAACTTGCCCTTGACGGAGCCGTAGCCCTTCCAACCTGCACTCCAGTACTTGTTTACATTTGCCAGAGTCTTGGCAGGGGCAACAACGGCTTTGCCTGTTGCAACCATCTGTGCCAGCAGGCCGGGTTGAGGAATGATCGCAATATCCGGCGCATTTCCACCCTTGACGCGAACTGGGAGAAGAGCTTCAAACTGGTTAGAGCCTTCCATCTTTACCTTGATTCCGGTACACGTTGTAAAGGAGGCTAGAGCCTTCTGGTACTTGGAAAGTTCAGGATCAAGGATCGAAGTAAACATTGTTACGGTCTTACCCTTTAGTTGGGCGTAACCGGAACCAATTACCTTATTGCAATTAATTGCTGCATCGGCCGGTGCGACGGTTGTTATAAAAGTTGCAAGGAGTGAAACTATTCCTACGCCTACGTAGGCGAGCAAACCCTTTCTGCGAACAATCATGTAGTTCCTTTCGGGAGGGTATTTTTGACCAAGACGGCTATGGACATCAGCGTCCCGCTTGAGTTGAAGTCTTGATGGGTTACCCATCAAAAGCAACTGATAATTTCTGTAAAAAAAGCCTTATTCACAACAATTTGATAACGGTCCGTTATCAAATTTCAACCCAGATACAGGCATTTCCTCCAACTTCTATCTCAGTATTCCCGCTCTGAACTCCTCCATCAGAGGAGAGCAAGAGTCGCCCAGAATTGTTAAAGAGAACTCTGCCCGCTCCTGTGTTGAGAATCACTTCTATTCCTCCTCTTCGATAGGAGATAAGGCCGGAACCATTTGGAGTCATCGTCCATTCAAAATCATTCTGATCACGAAAACGATTCCTGCGAATTTCTATTGCAGCGCGGTACATCTCTAGTGAACTCGTAGCATCGCCTGTCTGATTTTCAATTGTGAGCAGTGCCCACTCTTGGGGTATCGGCAGCCAAGGTTCTGCCGTAGTGAAACCAAATGGCGCCCTTTCTCCGCTCCATGGAAGTGGCACCCGAGCACCGTCTCGACCCTTCTGACTCCCCTTTGAGCGGAAGAAAGCCGGGTCTTGACGTTCACTATCTGCAAGTTCTGCATCAGGCAGGCCGAGTTCCTGCCCTTGATACACGTAACAGGAGCCCGGTAGGCCAAATGTGAAGAGAGCTAATGCGCGAGCTTGCGAATCACCGACGCGCGAGAGCAGACGAGGCGTGTCATGGTTGCTCAGTGCCCACGTGGGTGAGGCACCAACACTTCCGATGAGCTTCAAGGTCCGTTCAATGCAGGTGAAAAGTTCCGTGTCGTCAAAAGGAGTGACAAGAAGATCCAAATTGAAGACCTGCTGCAATTCGTCTGAACGCACATACAGGGTCGCACGCTCTGGCGGATGAACCCATGCCTCGGCCACTGCCACAATCTCGCGGTCATACGAGTCGAAAATCTTCCGCCATTCGCGGTAAATCTCATGAACACCATCGCGGTCAAAAAACGGCGCACTCGCGAGGAGAGTATTTCTTTCAGTTGCGTCCATCTCCACATCGAGACGCAATGCGTTGCTCAGCCCTCGAGGATCGAAGTGATCATGCAGGATATTCTCCTTTGCAAGGCCGTGCGCTACGTCAATCCGAAATCCATCCACACCCAAGTCAATCCAGAAACGGATGGTCTTTTCGAAATCTTCCTTAACATCCGCACTCTCCCAATTGAGATCGGGTTGGGATGAATCAAATAAATGCAAGTACCACTGGCCATCGGCAACCTGGGTCCACGCTGGGCCTCCAAAGAGCGAAATCCAGTTATTTGGTGGGGTACTTGGCCCTTTCCCATCGTAA
>JACPZY010000098.1 GCA_016195215.1 Actinomycetota bacterium
AGGCCAGGCCCGTCGCCCATGAACGGATGAAATATTTACGATTGCTCCCGGAACTTTCCTCGTCGTGAAAGAAGAGACAGCCGCAACACAACCCCAGAAAGAACCAACTTGGTTAGCGCTAATCAACTCGTCCAGACCCGCGGGATCATTTGGAAAATCGTGCATAGGGGCACCACGAGTCCATCCGGCACAGTTCACCCAAGAGGTTAAATTGCCCTTTGATTCAGCCAATTTCCTGGCAGCTTCATGCGTCGAACGCTTCCCAACATCACCTAAGACCGAGTATGTCTCATGACCCGAATCGGCAATTTCTTTCTCGACCTTGGGAAGGTTGGTTGCGTTGAGGTCGACGAGGACTAATACATAATCTTGCGCTAATCGATGCGCGATTCCACGTCCGATACCCGATGCTGCTCCAGTAACAACTGCTACATCAGCCATAATCTCAACTCTCTTTCTTAACCGTGTTCTACAGGTGAATGACAGAGCCATGAATGCGTCTCAGACCCTTGAGTGATCTTAAGTGGTGTCGATTTGCAATCCTCTCGGCCTAAACCAAGTGCGCAGCGACTCCGGTAAAGACATGCGTCATCCACTCCCGGACTTGGTAATGCCTGCACCTGTTCACGGCTCCGCTTTGTCGCTGATGGGGTTGCTAGCGGCACGGAAGAGAGGAGTCCGACTGTGTAGTGATGGCGTGAATTATTAAATACATCGTCGCGATTACCTCGCTCTACGATTCGACCACGGAACATAACCGCGATTTCATCTGCCATATAATGGGCAACGCCCAGATCATGTGTAATGAATAGATACGTGAGTCCCCGCTCCTCCTGAATCCTGCGGAGAAGATTGAGCACCTGTGCCCTCACCGATACATCCAGCGCAGATACCGCTTCATCCAGGACAACTATCTTCGGATCCAGGGCCAAGGCGCGAGCAATTGCAACTCGCTGACATTGTCCTCCCGAGAGTTCGTGTGGTCGGCGACGCAGGTGCTCCTTCTCCAAACCTACCGATTTCAAGAGCTCTACCACCTGGTCTCGACGAGACTCCTTATCGCCAATATTGAAAGCGAGAAGCGGTCCGGAAATGATTCGTTCGACCGAATGGCGTCGATTGAGTTGGCTAAAAGGATCTTGCTGGACAACTTGTATCTCTCTGCGCAGAAGTCGCAACTCTTCATGCTTGAGCAATCCAAGGGTTCTACCCAGGATTTCAATAGACCCCGAGTTCGGGGTATCAAGTCCAAGAAGAACGCGTGCCGCAGTCGTCTTTCCACTTCCGGATTCGCCAACAAGCGCGAGGGTGCGTCCCGGTTTCAAATCAAAGGAGACGTTATCGAGGGCATGAACTACCCCTGTCTTTCCCTTAAAGATACGGCTTACGCCCATGACGGTTGCAACCGATGTGACCTGAGTACGCATCTACTTCACCATTTCAACGTGAAATAATTCTTCTGCTCTAAAGCAAGCTGCGAGTCTGTCCTGCACGGATATCAGAGGAGGAACGCCCTCTCTACATCTCGGTTGTACGTGCTCGCATCGAGGTGAGAAAACACATCCATCGGGACGATTATCTAGCCTCGGGGGTTGTCCAGCGATTGAATTGATGGGCTTGGTCACATCGATTGTGTAATCGCACCGCGAATCGAGAAGTGCCTTGGTGTAAGGATGTACCGGGTGCGAAAAGATCTGGTTGACACTGCCCTTCTCGACCAACTTCCCCGCATACATGACCATGATGTCATCGCTAAACTGAGCGGCAACTCCCAGATCGTGCGTAATGAGTAAAACCGAGAGTCCACGTTCGGCCGCCAACTTATCGATGAGCGTTAGAACGCGATCCTGCGTAGTCACATCGAGAGCTGTGGTTGCCTCATCCGCAATGAGGACCTTCGGCTCACCGCTGAGTGCGATCGCAATAACGACGCGCTGCAGCATTCCGCCAGACATTTCAAATGGATAGGAGTCGATTCGTCGATCAGGCTCGGGAATTCCAACACTTGCCAAATGTTCAATCGCAAGTCTCCGAGCTTGGCCGTGGTCTAAGTCAGAATGCAACCGAATACTCTCAATGATTTGGGCGCCAATGCGCATAATCGGATTGAGCGCCGACATGGGATCCTGGTAGATCATTGATATGTCGTTCCCGCGCATATGACGGAAATCCTTCATGCTCATACCGAGAATTTCTTTTTCACCGAGGAAGATCTCGCCCTTATCGATTTGAACAGGATCCTTAATGAGGCGCATAAGCGAATAGGCGGTTAAAGACTTTCCGCTTCCAGACTCCCCCACTAGCCCAATCTTCTTACCTGCAGGGATATCAAAGGAGACGTCATCTACGACAGTGACACGGCCCTTAGCTGACGGAACAGAGAGTGAGAGATTATTTACAACTAGCGCATTCTTCATATCGAGGACCGCCTTGAATCCATCGAAACCCTTATGCGTTCACCGTAAGCATTGAAGGCCAGAATCGTGATGGTAACCGCGGCTGCTGGGAAGAAGACAAACCAGTATGTATTCCAAATTTTTGCATAGCCTTGAAGCATTAATGTTCCCCACGAAGCGTTTGGTGGCTGAATACCAAGACCGATAAAACTCAACGTTGCCTCCAACATCACCGCGGCAGCGGCATTGATGCTCAACTGCACAAGAAGTTGAGGAGCAATGTTTGGCATGACTTCAGAAATAATCAATCGCGACCTCTTAATTCCACTTGCGGTTGCTGCCACAACATAATCCGATGCAAGTTCAGTGACAACGGCACTGCGAGCCATTCTGGCTGTAGTTGGAGATAGCAGGATGCCGACCACTATCGGGAGAGAGATGACACTTGCGCCTACTGCGGAGATAGAAACGAGCGCAAAAAGAATCTGCGGAATCGCCATTGTGGCATCAGCGGTTCTCATCAAGAACTCATCGATCCAGCCGCGACGAACGCCGGCAGTAAGACCCCATAGAGTGCCAATTATCAACGCGATAGCAGTTGCAGAAATAGCGATCAGAATCGTGATCCGTCCTCCGTAGAGAATGCGCGAAAGTAGGTCACGGCCTAAATCATCGGTTCCAAACCAATGTTTCCCACTTGGTCCCGCAAATGGTTCGCCGACGGCAATTGCATTGGGGTCATATGGCGAGAGAATTGGAGCGGCCAGACTTACTCCCAAGATTAGAAGTATAAGAAATCCGGAGAAGGAGAATCGGCTCTTAAACTTCACTCTTCTGCTCCTTCGTCAAACGTAGTCGTGGATCCACCAGCCCGCAGAGAACGTCAAAGAGGAAAGTCGTTAAAATAAAAAATGAGATAATCGTCAAGGCAACACCTTGAATCACGACGTAATCCCTTTTAAACGAACTTTCGATGGCAAGTGAGCCAATGCCGGGAAGTCCAAACATGTATTCGATTACAACCACGCCACTGAGGGTGTACCCCACGATGAGACCAAGCATCGTGAGCGTCGGCACTAGCGAGTTAGGCAGAATGTGGCGGAAGAGAATACGCCAGTTTGAAAGACCCTTGCCCTCGGCGGTCCGGACGAATGGCGACTGTTTAATCTCAAGCATCGACGCACGCAGGTATCGAACAAGATACGGGGTTGCTGTTAGCCCTCCAGTTATGGAGGGCAAGATCATCAATCTTAAATTGTCACCAACACTCTGTGACAATGGTACGTAGCCTCGCGACGGAAGCCACTGAAGTTGAAGCGAGAAAATCAAAATGAAAATGATTCCAATTACGAAACCAGGAATTGAAAGTCCAAGCGAAGTGAAGTATCCAATCACTCGATCCACGATCGAGCCGGGCTTCAATGTGGACAAGGGAGCAAGAATCAATGAAAATACAACTGCGATCAGAATAATGAAGAATGTGAGCTCAAGGGTGACGGGAATTCTTTCGGCTACCAATCTCGTCACTGGAAATTGAGAGAAATATGAAACACCTAAATCACCATTAAGTGCGCGATTGATCCAAGAGAAGAGTTGCACGAGGAGCGGGCGGTTTAGGCCCGCTTCCTCGCGCAGCGCCTTCAGGGCTGCAGGAGTTACTTCTGTGGCTGCACCAAGCTTGGCGAGCACTGGATCGCCTGGGAGTATTCGGATCGACATGAAGACCAATACAACGCTCATAGATAAAACGATGAGACTTGATGTCGCACGTCGAAGCAGAAACTTGCCCATATAACTCCTTTAATCCTCTCTTATTTCTCTAGATGGTGCGGTAGTTAGTTAATTGAGACGTTCTCGAGGTGAATTTGTCCACCTGACTCAACCCACGCACCCTTCACGTTCGCACGCGCCGCATGGAGCACGTCGAATACGAATGGAGTGATAAGTGGGAGTTCGGAGTTCTCAAGTTTCATTGCCTCGCACCAGGCGGCTTTGCGCTTGCCTTGATCGAGTGTGCCGATTGCCTTGGTGTAGAGCGCATCGTACTTAGCGCTCTCCCAGTTATCTTCAGCACGCCCCGTTAGGAGGAAGTTCATGGAGAATGCTGGCTCACCGGGTACTGATTGATAGTTAGGAAGTAGCAAGCCTGGATATGTCTTTCCAGCAGGATAGAACTTAGCTGCCCAAGTTCCTACTTCGTTATTCTCAATCTTCATATCGATACCAATGGACTTGAGTGAGGCTTGAAGAACTTGACCCATTGCGTCGAACTCTGGAAGGGCTCCAGCAATTCCCCACCAAGTAAATGAGGAGACTCCAGCCGCAGCGAACAAGGCCTTAGCTTTCTGCAGGTCATAGTTGTATGCCGTCAATCCACCGGCTTTACCGCAGTTCCAGGCACTCTTGTCAGGGACAATTGTGTTGTATGCAGATACAGCGCCGAATCCGTAGTAAGCGGATTTCAAGATCGCAGCACGGTCAGTTGCGTAAGCAATTGCTTGGCGTACACGGATATCGTTAAATGGTGCTGACTTCATGTCGTATTCCCATGTAACAGAAACGCTGGAGACCTTGGCCTTTACTAGTTGAAGGCTCTTGTCTTTCTGTAGTGGAGCTGCGTCTGCTAGAGGCAACTGGTAGAGAACATCAATATCGCCAGAGCGCAATGAGGTAACAGCAGCAGTTGGGTCAGAAGCCTTAATGAATTTAACCGAAGCCACCTTCGCTTTTGAACCGTAGTAATTTGGATTACGGACCATAACGAGTGAAACGTTAGGGCTAAATGACTTGACCATGTAGGGTCCAGAAGTAGCTGGGTTCACGTTGAATTTGGCAACTTGGCTTACCTTGATCATCTTGATCCAGGCAATCGCTTCCGGAAAGAGCGCATTAGGTGTGTTAAGGGCAAAAGTTACATTCTGACCTGAAGCAGTCACCTTGGTGATCATCTTGATCTTGTTACGCTCCTGGGTAACAGTCTTTGAATTGAGCGCGTAGTCGAATACCGCCTTCACGGCCTTCGCATCTAGTGGACTTCCATCTGAGAACTTAACGCCCTTTCGGATGGTGAAAATCCACTGTGTTGCCTTGGCATTTGCTTTCCAAGAAGACGCTAGATCCGGACCAACGGTGCCATTTGGCTTCCATTGAGATAGACCGGACCAGAGAAGCGGAAAGAGTGATTCTTCAAAAGCAAAGGTGCGGATAATGGGGTTTAACTGGGGAAGTCCTTGCGTGGAACCCACGACAAGTGTGGTCTTTGCTGCCGCAGCAGGTCCGACCGTCGATGTGATAGATAGAACCATGCCTGCCGATACTGCTGCGACAAGGAGTTTCTTCTTCACATTGGTGTGTGACCGAAGCATCTAATTCCCTCCAGAACTATGCAAAGTGGTGAGTTGAAACTCAGAGAAAGCAGCAACTCGGGGTGGTTGACTTAGTGAAAGCCCTAGAAAAAACGTTGTCAATAGTAAAGTTTGGCTCTCCCGAACAAGGGTAGGAACTTTTCCGAACCGGGGTTGGCAGGTCGGGGAGGCTACTTACGGATTGAGGGGTTTCCTCGGAGCTCTCTAGTCAGTGCTTCGGCATGTTTGACCACCAGGCCACCATAAAACGGAATCTTCTTCTGACGGGCCGGTGTTTTAATTCCGGTAGCGCTAATGGCTCCCCCACAGGTGCCTGTGTGATCGAAGAATGCGGCCCCGATACAGAAGACACCTTCAACATCCTCTTCGTCATCGATCGCATACTTTCTCTCGCGAATTTGATTGATGTCACGCATCAAAGAAGCCATTGAAGTGTGCGAGTGTCGAGTACGAGCAGTGAGTCCAGTCTCCTCGATGATCGCGCCGATCTCCTCATCACTTAATTGAGCCAGTATCGCCTTACCTGCAGAAGAAACATGCGGCGATTCGCGTACTCCCAACATTGTGTGGAACCTGATGGAACCTGGCGCATCAACCCGTGATACAAAAACGGGGCGCCCCCCATCATTGATAGCAACACGGATTGTCATTCCCGTTTCTTGTGCAAGTTGATGGATAAAACCTTGTGCAATCTCGTCAATAGGCTGCGTGGCTCGGGATTGATCCCCCAAGCGGACCAGGGCCATTCCAGGCAAATATCGAGGTCCGGGATCTCTCGTCCGGACATATCCCCCGTCAACAAGAGTTCGGAGCAGTGCCAGTGTCGAACTCTTTGAAATGCCAATCGATTTGGAAAGCTCGGTAAGTGAGTAACCTTCAGCTGGTCCAAGCGTGATTACCTCAATGAGGTTTAAAGCACGAGCAACCCCTGCAACACGATCTGAAGAATTACTCATGGCCCCTCTTCACAATAAGTGTGGATGTGAAACTTCGTGATGGTAGCCCTTCCGAACACTGTTCGGCAATGAAAGGGTAGTCAGTGCCTAACGAAGGGCGGATTTCTTCTCCAGTCTACGGATACAGGTGTAAATGACAGCGCTTATTACAAAGGTAAGGACTCCTCCAGAAAAGATCGCCCACCTGACGCCAAATACTTGAGCAAACCACCCAACGATCGGACCGCCGGAAGATGCTCCAATGTAGAAAATAAAGAGATAAATGCCGTAAATCCGACCTCGAAAATCTTCCGGTGAACTTGCCATGACCAGTGAATTAGAAGTAACCATAAATGTGAGATGGAAAACACTGGCCACCCCGGCGAAGAATGCATAAACCCAGAATGAGGGCATAAAGGCGGAGAGCATCCAGAAAATCGAAACAAAGACGCCACTTTTTAACATGGTCGACAACTTGGGAGCATGGCCTGGCACCGACCATCGTGCCGCTATCGCTGCTCCCGCAATGCACCCCAAGGAGACGGCAACTCCAATATATCCAAGATATGAGGCGTTAAGTTTGAAGACATTCTTGACCATCAAGGAAGAGGTGAGCCCAAATTGCATCCCAAGTCCAACAAAGGTAGCTGCCATCGCCATAGAAAGGACGAGCATAGGAGTCGTGCGGAGAAACCTGACTGCATCGAGCAGTTTGCCGGGCTTTGATGCTCCAAAATTCTCCATCTCGATTTCCCGAACTCCGAGAAGCGGCAGGATGCAAAATAGTAGGAAATAAATGAGACCAAGTGCAAACCATGGCGCACCGTTATCGAAACGGGTGATAAGAAGACCGGCCATCAAGGTTCCAATAAGCCGACCAATATTGAAAGTGACGGAATTCAAACTCATCACGTTGGTTAAATTCTCGGCCCTTACCACTTCTAGGGAGATCGCAGTACGGACCGGTCCTTCCATCGCATTGACAGTTGCGATAATTAATGCTGAAAAGGTGAGGAATGAATAGGTGAGTGTTCCTTTGTGATACAGAAGAAAAAGAGTGAATGAAAAGGTGGCGTCAAGAGCGGTCACAAGCATTAGAAAATCTCTCTTGTTGAATCTATCTGCGATTGATCCACCCACGACAGAAATTAAGATATAGGGTCCAAGTTGAAAGACCAACATTCCACCAAGTGCGGCCGCGCTCCCCGTTAAATCAAGAACCAGCCAATCCATCGTCACTTGATGGGCCCAGCCAGCAACACTCATAAGAGTGCTATATGTAAAAATCAAGCGGTAGTTGAAAAACTTAAATGAGGTGAACAAGTTCACCTCGATTTTCTCCGGCTAAACAATTATCAATCAAGAAAAAGTCTTTCGCAGCTGTTGGGCACTTCCTTCAAGAAGCGCCTGCATCACACCTTTCCCAAACGGTGGTTGCCACGCGGTGTAAAGATTGCGATCGTGAAGATGATCGGGAACTACATAACCGATCGCTTCATAATCCACACACGTTATGGCAATCACTGCATAATCGGGGAACAATTCGCGGATCTTCCGCTGCCAGATTGAATAGACCTCACATTGCACGCCCACGAAAAGAATCTTTCCTACGCGCCAACCATAAATTCTAAGATCAATTGTGCTCCCGCCCGTCATCATTTTTGCGATTGACCGCTTCCTGAAGATTCTCTCACGAGCAAATGAATCAGTTGTTTTACTCAACTGATCGTCCAATTCCCCAATGCTGGGCCAGGTTTTAGTTGGTAGCGCCACTTGATCTGCAGTTATCACCACCTCCTCAGGTACCGCGTACGGTTTGGGCTCCCAAAAGGCAAGAGGGGCGCCCGATTCCACCGCGCGATCAAATGCCAATTTATGCCCAGCTGAATTCAAACTTGAAAGAGTTGCCATCGCGGCAAAACCCAATTGATACCCGTGACTATCTGCCACCTTCGTCTCGGCAACATATTGATAGGCCGGCGCCAGATCACCAGATGCCCCTTGCAAAAATAGGCACGGTGCCCCGCCATACTCTCTCTCAACAATTTCGCGCATGGCGCCAACGTAATCAGGAGAGACAAGTCTGTTCTCCCATCCCAACGAAGTTGGGTGGCAAGCGTAATTAACGATCGTTCCTATGACCTTGCCATCAAGAACCCGAGAGACTCTCCCGACCAGAAGAGTCTCCTCCGCAGTGACATCTGGATTGAATCCAGTCAGATATCGAGTTGGATCATGAGGGTCCGGAAAATCTCGATTTGTGGCTAGGGTGCAATTTCCCTCTTTAAAAGTGATAATCGCGCGCTCTCGCAGAGCAGTAGCTTCTTTACATACTTCCACCATGGATATAGCTAAGTCCTGCAAATATTTCTCAATGAGGTGTCCGCCAGGCAGATGCGAACGACTCCTGGCAAACCACGGTGAAGCGTGAGTGTGGGAACACGCGAGCATGAGATGCGAATCATCAATTTCGAGTGCCCGGGTTATTTCTCTTCGCAGCCAGAGAGCCTCTCGTCCGTCAAGATCACCGAGCGAAGCAGCATCCACCGTCATCAATATCGCAGGCAGATCGGCAGAGTCGGCTTGAATCGACATTGCTGTAATGTAAAGAGGTTTATGAGTACCTTCAGATTTATCATGATTTGATGCGCCCCACATCCGTCCATAGATGCCAACAGGCGGAGTAACATCGCGACGAGAAATTCCGATAAGCGCAAGACCTTCGTATGGAATTACTTCTGGTAACGGCATCACTTGCTATCTGGAACCTTTCCTCATTGTAATTAATTCAAATTCCTGAGTACGTAAATGTAATTGGCACTGTTAGAAAAATGAAATTGAAGTAGTAGAAATCTTACTTCGTGGAATTGGCATCGGCTGGATGTGAAATCTACTTTCTTTTTCTGGAATTGAGTGCTGGAACAAATATTTGTTCCCGAATCCAGTAAGTGTAAAGAAATGTTACTCTTCCGTTTTTGTTGACTCACTCCTAAACTGCGCGCATGAGTAGAACAGTCTCATGTTCCATTGATTTGAATTCACCCGGCAAAGATGCGGGGTACCTCCTGATAGGTAACTCCACAAACAACAGCGGTTGGGCAACCTATCAAGTTCCCATCATCAAAATTGCGAATGGAGATGGTCCGACGATGCTGGTATTGGGAGGAAATCATGGGGATGAATATGAAGGACAGATCGCAGCATCTGCTCTCTCACGCGAACTCGAGGTGAACCACGTTCGCGGACGAATAATCATCATTCCCTGCCTCTCACAAGATGCATCTCGTGCTGGCAATCGCCTCTGGCCCAATGGTGCTAACTTCAATAGATCCTTTCCCGGAAAAGAAGATGGTGCGCTTAACGAAAAATTGGCTCACTACATCAGCACAGAGATTTTCCCGATCTGCGATGGCGTCCTTGACATGCACAGTGGAGGTCGAAGTATGTACTTCATCCCAAGTTCGAACATGGTCTGGGTCGGCGATCTTGATTTACGTAAAGAGATGATCAAGAACATGCTTGCGTGGAACACAAATGTTCATATGATCGGAGCCGAGCAGTCCGGAACCAACCCGAATTCGTTACTTCCTGGCGAGGCGGTCCGCCAAGGGATATCGGTCTCGACTGGAGAATTTGGTGGGAGCGGTTACACGACACCTACCACTATGAAAAATATCAAGGCTGGGCTTGAGAATTTCCTCCGCACATTCGGGGTTCTTGAAGGCAAATCGATGACCCGTAAAGAGCTAGGACTTGAACCTGCACTTATTCTCGATGCGCGCAATCCCAAGGGATTTGTTCTGGCGAGCGGAGCGGGAATATATGAAAACTGCGTTCGGCTCGGTTCGGACGTTCAGGCCGGCGACTTAGTCGGAAAGATTCATGATTTTGACCATCCAGATGTGGATCCAAGCGAGGTCTACGCACACATCTCTGGAGTAGTAAACCTCATACGGGGTTTTCCCCCTGTTACCACAGGGGACGTCGTATGCGTAGTCACCCCAAAATTTGCCTCTGTTGAAGAGATGGAAAGGGTGGCTGGTTAATTATGAGTGGCACAGTTTCACCCTCATTTGATCTTAACGCTGAAGGCAAAGAGAAGGGCTATCTAATAATCGGAGATTCGACAAATGAAAGTGGCTGGGCAAACTTTCATGTTCCGATAATCAAAATAAAGAATGGGGATGGACCGACCGTTCTTGTCCTCGCAGGCAATCATGGCGATGAATATGAAGGGCAATTTGCCGCAGCAGAACTTGCCCGAGAATTATTGCCCGACCAGGTACACGGGCGGGTCATCATCATTCCTTGCCTCTCACAGACTGCATCTAAAGCCGGAACGCGTCATTGGCCATCCGGCGTTAATTTCAATCGCTCATTTCCAGGAGATGAGAATGGCGCAGTAAGCGACAAACTTGCTCATTTCATCTCTACTGAACTTTTCCCAATCTCTGATGCGGTTGTGGATATGCATAGTGGTGGGCGAGGAATGTATTTCATACCCTGTTCGCATATGATCTGGGTAAGCAATAAATCTCAGCGTTCAAGAATGATCTCAAGCATGATCTCTTGGAACACAAGCCATCACCTCATTTTCCCTGAACAACCAGGGACTAATCCCGCCTCTCTTCTGCCAGGTGACGCCGAGCGTCAAGGTACAGATTTGTACACCACTGAACTCGGTGGAGCGGGGGTAGCGACGTATGAAACGACCAAAATAGCGAAAGATGGTCTAAGCAATGCACTCCGTCACGCGGGCGTAATTCCGCTCCCTCCTCAAACGCGCCAAGAACTTGGACTTTCTGCGCCTATATTCCTTGACATGCGTGGATCGAATTCATACGTCTACGCAATGGATGCCGGGGTTTACGAGAACCTCATACCTGTGGGAGAGCATGTTAAAGAGGGAGAGCCAGTTGGGATGATTCATAATATGGATCACCCCTCCGTCAAAGCAATAGAAGTTCTAGCCCGCCAATCGGGAGTTGTGGGTGTGATGCGCGGCTTTCCTCGCGTTACTCTTGGGGATCTGGTTGCGGTGATTGGCAAACCTTACAAATCAATCGAGGATCTTCCCGAATGAGCGAATAAAACTGCTTTCAGATAAAAATTCATTAACTGACTTATCCAGGAACTCAATCATCTCTTCGAAGGAACCCGGCGCCAAGATTGTTTGCCACGATTGGTAAGCGTTCCTCGTATATGCACTTCGAGTTGGAATATAAACGTACCCAGGGCCGTTGGTCATATCCATAAACATGATCACGTGATCTGGATGACGTTTTCGCAACTCCTTTTGCATTTCAAAATATGCCTCGCCGGAGTGCGCAATCATGATTGCGTTACCAACTTGCCAGAGCCAGACAGGATGATTTACGTAGTCACCGTCTACGTAATTAAGACGGATTCCGAGCTGTTTCTGAATTCTCATATTCACAATCCGTGGATTTATGTCGTGCCAATTCGCTCGCATCTGTTCCTCGCTTAACAATTCTTTATGTTTCATGCGCACGGTTACCCGTTTACGATTAACAACGGTGGAAGGATGAACTCGCACTAGCGTCCACTTGGCCAAGTCGGCGCCTGATCGAACAAGTTCTGTAAGGCGGAATTCAGAGGCGGGTGGAAACATCTTTGCCAGAGTTGCCAGAGTTGCATAACCCAGAATCTCGCCGTTCCGATCCGCAACTGCAGGATCGCCCATATACTGTTCGCGTGGACCCAGATTTCCGCATGCACCTTGTAGGTAGAAAAAGGGAGCGCCAGTCTTCTCTTCAACAATATTCCGTGCAGACCCAACAAAATCGGGAGATATAAGATCGCACTCCCAACCCAATGTCGTAGGGTGGCAACCGTAATTAACGAGAGTTGCTACTGATTTCCCGTCACGAGTTGTCACCCTGGCAACAGTTAGGGTGTCATCCGCGACAAGATTTGGGTTGTATCCGACGAAGTCCGTCTCCCCTACTGGTAAGTCACGGACATTTGCTAGATCGCATTTTCCGTATGCCCACGTGATATCGACTTCTTCAACTTTGTTGCGCGCCTCCTTGCAGATCTCGATTACGGAAGTAATCACGCTCTCAATGAAATCTGGAACAAACTCGGAGCCTTCTCGAGTTGCCTCATGGATGCAGAACGGTGGGCCTTTGTGCGTCTGACTTAAATTTACGAGGAGGTCATCAATATCGATCCCGAGCTCATTAACAACTCGAGAGCGAAACTTAGTGACATCGCACTCGTAACAACCAATCCAGCCTATATCCAATGTCACCAAAAAAAGTTCACGTCCGTCCGTGTTTAAACCTCTGATCAGCATCGCGTTGGCCATAAGAGGATGATGAACGCCCGTAGAACGGGCGCTCTCACTCTTACCCCACGGGTTGGATTGAATTCCAACTGGGGGAGTGATATCTCGCGAAGCCACGCCACAAATGACGCGACTTAATGAGGGGAGCACGCGATCTACCTCGGCTGACTTAATCAACTCATCTATGGACTCATTTATTGACACGGAAAATCCTAGTTCTTTGGAAGTGATTTAATGGCCTTATCAGTTGCTTCAATGATCAGTTCGAGGGCACCACTGGCAAGCAAGGTCTGCCAGGCCTGGTATCTCACCCGCTCAAATGCCTCGGGAGTTGGGATATACATATATCCAGGACCATTGGTGCAGTTAAGAACTGAAATGAGGCGGTCTGGGTTTCGGCGACGCAACTCGGTTTGGAAATGCGAATATGCCTCACCGGGTTGACCGACTATAACTGCGTCGCCCCACATCCAGATCCAAACAGGATGAGTCGCTCCGCCATCCACAATGTAGCCAGCACGTAGTTTCATGGCACGTCGAATACGTGTTTCACGAGCCCCTTCATCGACGTCTTTCCATCGCTCGCGCAACTCCTCAATCGTCGGCAATTTTTGGAGCGGAACTTCCACATCAATGCGGATTCTCTGGCATTTACTCTCGGGTGCAAAGGGTTCCATTGTCCATTCACCAAGGAGAGCGCCTGATTCGACGGTATTTGTAAATCGAAGCCGTGTTGCTGCTGGAAGCATCTTCGCTAAAACAGCCAGTGTCGCGAATCCCAAGATTCGACCATTCTTATCTGCCAAATCGGTATCACCACTGAACCCGTCACGGGGAGAAAGATCTCCGGAGGCACCTTGCAAGAAGAGCATTGGCGCTTTCACCCGCTCTTGAATGAGTACTCGTGCCTCACCGACAAAGTCCGGTGAAACTTTGCTATTTGCCCAAGCGAGAGTTGTAGGGTGGCAGGCGTAATTCACTACAACACCTAAAACTTTGCCAGCTGCATCACAGACACGGCCCACTGTCAGAGTGTCATCTGCAGGAACATCTGGGTTGTAAGCGAGTACATCCTCAACGCCACACGGCAGATCGCGATTTACCGCTAAATCGCATTTTCCGTAGGCCCACGTGATACTTGCGACCACGGATTGATCATGCGCTTCTCTGCAAGCAGCGACTATCTGAGATATCGCTTTTGCGTGATAAGCAGCAACAAATTCTCCACCCTCTTCATTCGCAACATCGGAAGCTGTTGTAGGCCCCGCATGTGTGTGAGTGAGATGGAGCATCAATTGATTCTCCTCAATACCCAACTCATTGATTACTTCGCCACGAATGGCAAGATCGTCTGCTTTACCTTGCCACCACCCCCAGTCGACGGTGACTAAATAATTGACCTTTCCATCCTCTGGGATGAGAGCCATCGCAGTGGTCGTGATTGCATGTCCTCGATACATCCAGGTGCGAGAAGGGTCTGCCAAGCTTGGTATGCGGGGGCCACGTACGCAGATTTGATTGGCAGATAAAAGAGACCTGGATAGTTAGTCAAGTTCATGACAAAAATAACTCGATCCGGATTCCGTTTACGCAGTTCAGTCTGAAGATATGAATAAGCCTCGCCAGGTTGTGCGACAAAAATCGCCTCGCCCCACTGCCATACCCAGACTGGATGGGTCACCAGTTCTCCAGATTCGTACCCGATACGGAGTCGTTTGGCCCGTTGAATCCGCTCTTCTAATGCATCCGAATCGATTCCAGCCCACTCCTCACGGAGTTGTTCGATGCTCTTCATCTCCTTCACGCGAAGCTGAACATCCAAACGACTCTCCTTCACATCAGAAGGTCCACGTGTAGGAACTTCAAGCCATTCACCCAATAATGCTCCGGATTCAACAATCCCATTCCAGTGCAATTCATGTCCGGGTGATTGCATTGCAGCAAGAGTTGCAAGAATTGAATGGCCCAAGTTTGAACCATGCCTGTCGGCAAGTGCCGTCTCTCCACTGTACTGACTTCTGGGTGAGAGGTCGCCAGACGCACCTTGGAGAAAGAGCATCGGCGCGCCAGTCTTTTCCTGAACCATCCTGCGTGCTTCGCCCACGTAATCTGGGGAGATCGCGCGATTCTCCCAGGCTAGAGTAGTCGGGTGGCAGGCGTAATTTGCAATCGTTCCAATAATCTTCCCGTTTCGATTGGCAATACGACCAACCGCTAAAGTGTCATCCGCAACGACCTCCGGATTGAAAGCCACCACTTCATGTGATCCGCATGGCAGATCACGATTAACGGCCAAGTCGCATTTGCCATACGCCCACGTGATATCTGCATCTTGAATACTTGCAGCAGCTTCCTTACATGCTCTGACTGTCCCGGAAATTATTTGTTTAATAAATCCTGGTACAAACTCACTGCCCTCTTTCCGCGAACGGTGAATACATGGAAGTGGCGTTGAGTGTGAATGACTCGATGAGAATAGAAGATCATTCTGATCAATGCCAAGTTGCGCCGTAATCTTGGTAAGTAGATTCTCGCCGCATTCAAGGCAACCTAGAACGCAAAGATCAATTCCAACAATAAATTTCTTTCTACCGCTCTCATCCTCACGTGCAACAGTTGTGAGAAACAAACCATGGTGCACAGACTCGGAGCGCGAATGCTTACTCGCGCCCCAGATACCAGATTCGATGCCCACAGGTGGTGTGATTTCCGCCTGTGCAATTCCTATACGGAGAGCACTCATATCTTCGCGCCACACAACGGTACTGGGGGTCAAACTTGCATTGGGCGAAGCTACGGGTGCCATTTCTCTAAAACCCTTCTTAAATGGTGGAGCGGTGGACTATGAGGTGTTTTCTCGTACTCAAGCACTGGGAAAGTTCTATGTCAATAAGAATGCGAATCAGTCTCATTATGCACATTCCTGGAGTTGGTTATTTTGGAATCTCTTCAGTAGATAAATGGCCATCAGTGCTGCCATCAGAGCGCCAAATCCAATTGCAATGCGTGGAGAGAAATTCTGATTAATCCATCCTAATATTGGCGCGCCCAGAGCGATTAGGGTCTGCCAAACAAATATATAAATCCCCCACGCTCGACCATAAAAACGAGACGAAGAATAAGTCCGCAAGCTCCCATTTCCAGAAATATTGACACCCATTGCGAAATAACCGCTAAGAAAAAGCGCGGCAGCATATAAAGGGAAATTGGGTGCCACACTTGCAAGAATCCATGCGCCTGACATCTTTAGGGCAGCCCATCCGACATTTCGCACATTAGGTAATCGCGTATTCCGAGCAAAAACCAAAGCTCCTACGATTGCACCGAGTGCGAGTGAGGAGCCAAGTGCGCCGAATGAGGCGGCACCGCGCGCAAATGTCTCCCTTGCCATCATCGCAGAAGTGATCTGCATGTCCTGTCCCCACATCGCAAGAAAAGAGACTGCCAGGATTGACATATAAAGCTCCGGTTTGGAAAGAACGTGATTGACGCCTGCACGTAATCTCGCACCACCATCCAACTTCGTGGAATGCTGGTCTGCTTCGTATAGAACCGGTTTGATAAGAAGCAAGGAGAAGAGAACAACTACAAACGTGGCAGAGTTGATGATGAAAGAAGGGCCAGTGCCAAAGCGTTCGATAAGTACGCCGGATAATACGGGACCAATAAGACGTCCTACATTGAGGTTCGCAGAATTTAAACTCAGCGCATTCGGGAGATCCTTCTCCCCAACTAGAATGACATAATAACTCTGCCGAATTGGTCCATCTATAGCATTTGTTGTTCCAAGCAGAAACGCCGCGACAGTCACGGCCGTGACATTGGCCTTGCCCGCAATCACCAAAAGGCCGAGTAAGAGTGAAATTAGACTTCCGAAGAAATTGCAGAGAATAAGGGCCTTGCGTTTATCAAAACGATCGGCAAGTGACCCTCCAGATAAGCTGAAGAAGAAACCCGGCAAAAACTGCGCGCTCACCACAATGCCAAGAGCTTGTCCACTATTCGTAAGTTCTAGAACCAACCAATCTTGCGCGATTCGGTGTACCCACGTTCCGATGCTGGAAATCGACGAACCAATAAAATAAATTCGATAGTTGCGGTGGCGTAAAGAGGAGAGAATCATCTTCCTGCCTTTCCCGTCTACTCACTTGCGGCCCTTCAACAGAAATTGAAAACTACTACGCTTGCTTGTTCGGGTAGAGCGAACAAACCCCTCTTTCGCAATCGCGAGCACATTACTCGCGCGTACGTTGCGGGGAATTACGCACCAACCCTCATTTCTCGGTCGATAGATTGTGACCCGATTGTTACATAAAAAAACGTTGCCAGCCAGAAATTATGTGATTACTATCGCACAAGCTCATGGAGGTCCTGATCCTGAGCCTATACGCCCCAGGACAGACACGAGATCACTAACAAAGGAAGTAACGTATGAAAATTCGTAATTTACGAATGTGGATTACCCAGCTCGCGGTGGTATCGCTGGCCGGAACTCTGCTCGTAGGAGTTCCCGCGGCAAATGCTGCAACTGGGGCGAATTGCAAACTCAACACCCCATCGTCAAAAGCTCGCTGTGAATTAATCACGGTCGCTCTTGTCAATAAAGTCGTAACGCTTGACCCGACTTCAAGCGTTCGTACAACCAACCAGAACTACATCACGAAATTCTTAGTGCAAGGCGCGCTCTATCGAATCAATGCATCTGGTCGTCCAGTTTTCGACTTGGTTGCATCCCGTAAGGTGTCCGTCGATGGACTGACGTGGACACTCAAGCTGAAGTCTGGCGAGAAGTATTCGGATGGCGTAACACCAGTTACTGCCGATGATGCTGTCTTTATGTGGGACCTTCTCAAGACTGCGCCACCTCCGGTATTCACAGCAGTCAAGAGCATGACAGCGACAGATAACTTAACAATCGTGATCAAGCTAAAGACCCGATTTGATGAACTCCCATACGCGCTCTCAAGTATTTACTTCTTCCTTAATCCAAGAAGCAAAGCTGAAGGAAACGCAAAGTACTGGGAGAATCCGCTCAGTGCTGGTCCATACAAGATTAAATCCTGGACCCCAGGACAAGATGAATTCCTTGTGGAGGCCAACCCTCAATACTGGGCGAAGCCTGCGGTGGATCAGATCCGCTTCCTAGCGGTACCGGATCCAGCCACACGCGTTGTTGCACTTAGCCAAGGCACAATTGACTATGCTTTCGACTTGCCTGCAGCAGTTGCGCGTGCACAACTCTCTGACAAGAAGAAATTCCGTGGAATTCCTGTTCAACTCCAAGGCACATTCACTCTTGACTTCAATCTTCGCTCAATGACTGCGGGTAAGCCATGGCGCGATGTCAAAGTCCGTCAAGCGCTCTCATACGCGATTGATCGCAAGCAGATGGGTGATGTCGCATTCTTCGGAGATGTGAAGCCCTCTTGTTCAATTGTATGGGCTTCAAGTCCACTCGCGACTTGCGCGAAGCCGGGCGGAATTTCCCAAGATTTGACGAAGGCCAAGGCACTTCTTGCCGAAGCTGGCTACTCCAAGGGCTTTGACATCAACCTCACCGTCTTCAACCGTCCAGGTTGGGGAGACGCAGCAAGTTTGGTCGCAGCTGACTGGAAGAAGATTGGCGTCAATGCCACTGTAATTCCACAAGCGGACGCTGTTGGCTCGGCCAACCAGTCATCTGGGGCCTTTGATGTTCAGTTCTCTGGCGCAACCGGGCAGATCCCAACACTGATTCTCCGTACCTACTATGGAGCAACCGGTGCTTGGACAGTCTGGGCAGGTTCAACTTCTAACGACGCATTGCTTAACGCAATTGATGCAGCAGCGGCGTCAAAGAAGAAGGCCATGATTGCGCAAGTTGAGACCGCAATCTGGAACGAATCTGCACACATCCCGCTCGGTGTGCGTTCTGTTTACGGAGTAACCCGTCTTCCCGCCAACATTTTCCAAAATGTCAAGGGCAATGACACATACTATGTACAGCAAGAGCCTGCACTTAAGTAGATAGCTAGACAGCATTAAGAGTGAAAGAGGTGGGGCAAGTTTCTTTCCCCGCCTCTTTCACTGCATATACACTAAATTTTAACGATGTGAAATTAATGGATGAGGAGGACCAATGGCCGGTGTGATCCCAACTTCTCTCTCATCAGGCAAGGAAGAAGATGGGGCTAATCGCAATCGGGCTGCCCTGAGAAGAGTGTTCTACGGTCGATCACTCCGCTCCCTCAGTGTCGGTTTCTGGGTGATGGTCATCGCCTTTCTCATGATCCGCCTCAGTCCCGGAGATCCCGTCAGAATCGCCCTCGGATCAGAGGCCACCGAAGCATCCGTCGCCGAAATGCGCCACAAATTAGGCCTTGATCAGAGCATCTTTTACCAGTTCTACCGTTATTTCATTAACATTTTTAAAGGAGACCTGGGTTACTCGTATTTCTCTAATCGCTCTGTAACGAGCGTCGTTACAACCCACCTCCCCGTAACGCTGATGATCATTGCCCTCTCAATCTTTCTCGGAATCCTGTTAGCAATTCCAATCGCTCTCTTCGTCGCACTGAGCAAGAACCAGGTGACCACGTACCTCTTCCGAGCATTCACCTCTATCTCACTCGCCCTTCCAGGTTTCTTCCTCGCTGTCGTTGGACTTTACTTTTTCGGTATCAAATTGCGTTGGGCTCCAGCAGCCGGTTACGAACCGGGCTTTCCCGGCAATCTCCAATTCATTTGGCTGCCGGCTCTTGTGAACTGCGGATCCTTAGTCCCAGTTCTCTCGCGCGTGCTCCACAGTTCGCTCATGGACACACTTGATGAAGAATTTGTAGAAACAGGTGTAATCCGAGGTGTCAGCAAGATCCGTTTCTACTGGTCTTACTTACTACGCCCTTCTCTTGCTCCAACAGTTGTACTTCTTAGCTACATGATCGGAGTGATGATCGGGGGTACAGTCATCATGGAGACCATCTTCTCTCTCCCAGGGATTGGTCGGGAGCTGATTACCGCGGTGGACTCACGTGACTATCCCGTTGTCCAAGGCATCGTGATGATCTTTGGTCTGATCGTTGTCTTCTTTAGTTTTATCGGAGATCTCCTCGGGTATCTACTGGATCGCCGGGTGACGTTGTCATGACAATCGTAAATACGAAAGCTAGAAAGCGGATGCGCGAAGGTTCGTTTGGCCTTTACACGGGCTTCACGATGATTTTGACTCTGATAGTTGCTGGAGCGATCGTTCCCTGGCTCAGCAAATACGATCCGAATGCCCCCGGCGGGACTCCCATAGCCAGACCAAGCGGTGCCCACTGGTTTGGTACGGATCTTCTGGGGCGCGATGTATTTACCCGCGTTTTTGACGCCGTCTTTATCGACTTGGGTACCGCAATCATCGGCGTGAGCATTCCGCTCGTTGTCGGCACGATCATTGGAACTCTCCTAGGTATCTCTCGGAGTAAGAGAGTCAACTCCGTGGTTGGGTCGATTATCGATGGAATCAACGCCTTTCCCTTTCTCATCTTTGTCATCGCCTTAATTGCATTTATCGGTCCTGGAATACCGAGCATCATCCTCGCGCTCTCCCTCGTCAACTGGGCTAGATATGCACGAGTTGCGCGAACACGCGCCGTCGTCGTGAACCAACAGGGTTATGTGGAAGCTGCTCGCATACTTGGATTCTCCAAGGTCCGAATTCTTTTTAAGCACATCATTCCCAATGTCTCCTCGGAGACGCGGGCCTATGCGCTCAGCGATTTCATTATCGTGATCATCGCTGTTGCTGCGCTCTCGTTCCTCGGAATGGGAACTCCCCCGCCACAGGCGGAGTGGGGTGCCATGATTCGCGACGGGACTCAAATTCTTGCTCTCGCCTGGTGGCCAACGATCTTCCCCGGACTTGCCCTCTGTTGGGCTGGCGTTGCCGTGGCCTTTGTCGCCGAAGGCTTACAACGGAGATTACGGGAGACCAATTCAAAATGACCTCCTCTTCACATAAGTTGCTTCACGTTGTCGATCTCAAGATCGGCATCCCTCACCCGCGGCGCGAGACCCTGATTATGGTTGACAACGCCAATTTCGATATTGGCTACGGCGAGATGCTTGGCATGGTAGGCGAATCTGGTTCGGGCAAAACAATGGTCTGTCGAAGCATGATTGGAACTCTTGAGCGTCGAGGTGCCACAGTCCTTGAAGGTCAGGTTCTATTTGAAGATCAAGATCTTGCCCACGCCAGCGAATCACACTGGAAGAAACTGCGGGGCAAGGCGATTGGATACGTTCCTCAGAGCGCCCTTGCCGGCCCTAACCCAGTTCTCACAATCCAGGCTCAACTAGCCGAGGCTTTGCAGAAGAGTGAAGCCAAGGGGTCCATTGCCGAACAATCAAAACGCCTTCTCGACCTGGTAAAGATCCGTCGAGTCGATACCGTGCTCAAACAGTACCCAAATCAACTGTCGGGAGGGATGAGGCAGAGAGTCATGATCGCTTGCGCACTTGCAAGTGAGCCAAAATTGCTCATCGCCGATGAGCCAACAACTGGTCTTGACGTGACAGTCCAATCCCAGATCATGGAACTCCTTAAAGATATTCGCCGAGAATTTGGCACTGCGATTATTCTCATCTCACATGATCTCGCGCTTATCGATGATGTTTGCGACCGTGTTGTAGTCATGCACGCAGGGGCAACAGTGGAAGTTGGCTCAGTTGCTCAACTTGCAGTGCCTCGACATCCCTACACAATTGCACTAAATCAATCACGCATCGATATCGCAGAGCCTGGAAGTGAGTTGGTGACAATTCTCGGTAGCGCTCCTTCGGTCGGTGAATGGCCTCTGGGATGTCGCTTCGCTGCCAGATGCATCTTTCGACAGAACGATTGCTCTTTGGGCGCTAACCACCCTCCGCTATTCGGAGAACGGGGAAGTCATCAGAGTGCATGCCTACATACAGAATTATTGAAGGGAGCCAAGTGAGTCAGAGCATTATCGAAGCAGAAGATGTCAGTGTCACTTTTGGCTCTGGTGCAAACAAGGTGGAAGCGGTAAAGAACGTCTCGTTAACTCTTGCTGCCGGTGAACCTCTAGGAATCGTGGGGGAATCTGGAAGCGGTAAATCCACCCTCGCTCGTGTCCTTGCCGGTCTTCAGCCGCCAACATCAGGCCAAGTCCTCTTCAATGGCGAACCTGTCTATAGGGGCAATAGGTCCTACATCGGCGAAGCGCGAAGACAAGTGCAGATGGTCTTCCAAGACCCGTACGCGAGCCTTAATCCTCAATTGACAGCGCTGAGTGCTGTCGCCGAAGCTGTTCGTATCCACAACAAGTGCGATAAGAAAGAGGCGGAGTCGAAAGCCCTTGAATTACTAAGAAGAATGGGTATCGCTCAGCTGGACGCAATCAAAAAGCCACGCCAGTTATCTGGTGGGCAGCGTCAGAGAGCGAGTGTGGCACGTGCACTCTCTGCAAATCCATCCGTCCTTCTTGCCGACGAGCCAACCTCGGCGATTGATCAGAGTGCACAGGCACAACTGCTCAATCTTTTCCGAGGATTGCTCAATCAGGGTCTCGCCATCGTTCTCGTATCTCACGACCTTGGAGTTATTCGCTATCTCACAAAGCGCGTCTACGTAATGAAAGACGGCGTATTTGTCGAGTCCGGCAATACCGAAGAGATCTTCAATAACCCGCATGAAGATTACACAAAAGAACTTTTGGCATCCATTCCTGGTGCATTGGGTGTGGCCGCACGAAGGAGGCGATCCGCGTAAATGAGTACCTCTGGATTAGTGGTTGGTGCAGCCACCCTTACTATCAACCCCAAGATGGGCGTAAGCAAAGGTGGGTTACGCCTTTTTGGCGGTCCTATTGAGTCAATTGAGAGTGATATTTATATGAGCGCTCTTGTGCTTGAGTCAAAGGGCACCACTTTGGCCCTGTTGACATGCGACTTGGGAATGATGAGCAATGCCGAGGGATTGGTTCTCCGCACTGCTGTTGCAGAAGCCATCAATCTGCCGGTCGCAAATGTCATGATCAATATCAGCCACAACCACAGTTCCCCTTCTTCATTGGATTGGCAACGCAGTTCCGACGCGCCCGCACAGATGACACTCATGGCGGAATACACCCGTTATCTACGGGAACGCACAGTCGAGTGCGCCCTTCTAGCCAAGAAATCTTTGAAACCGGCACGGGTTGAAGCGGCATGGGGTGAGAGCGATATCAATATCTATCGCCGCGAATGGAACGGCACTCAAGATATTTTGGGCGAGGTCCCTGAACATCCAACTGATAAAAGCGTAGGTGTCATTCGAGTGGATGACTTGGATGGAAATGCCATCGCGACTCTCTTTCGCTACTCCTGCCATCCAGTTGTAGTAGGTGCCCGCGCCACCGCACTCTCTGCAGATTTCCCGGGCCCTGCACGGAAAGTCATCGAAGATAGCATCGGAGGCATCGTTCTCTTTTTGCAAGGTTGCGGAGGCAACCTCAATCCTCAAGTTGGCATTGGATATGAAGAGGATTGCTCGGAGACAAACTTCCGCGTCGGCGCGTCTCTGGGTGCCGAGGTGCTCCGCGTTGCACTGGGAATTCGCACCAATAGATTCCAAGGTCCGAGAATCGAACTAAATAATATTCCCCATATTCTCTTTAAACCTTGGCAGGAACGAACCGACCATCCAGCACTCGAACTCGCGAGTTCAGAGGAGTTACTCCACTTCACCTTTGGCCCTCTTCCGAGCCTTGAGTACGCCGAGGAATTGGTGAAGACGTGGACCAGGGAAGTGGAGAATCGATCAACGCGCGATGTTCTGCCGTGGGAAATACGAGCCGCAAAGAAATACCTTGCCTGGGCGCGGGTGCTCGTCGAGGCGGTAATAGATGGTAATCCCACGAGGGAATTTAAGGTCCAAGCTTTTCGAATCGGCGATATCGCTATTGTAGGGATGAATACGGAGACCTTCTTTGAAACCGGCCTGGAGATTCAATCAAAGTCACCCTTTGAGCACACTTTCGTTCTGGGATATACAAACGGATTAATCATGTATTTACCCAGAGCTCAAGATTACCCAGAGGGCGGATCGAAAATTGATGGCAAATACGCGCTTCCAGATCTCATGCCACCTGGCTATTGCCAACCGGTACTCTGGAATTCTGATTCTGAATCACGAGCAGTCGAAGCCTGCGTACAGGCCCTCAACTCCTTACGTTAAATTCTTATATCTATTGAGGCTCCGCCATCAACAATGAGAGTCTGACCGGTGATGTACGAAGCCGTCGGTGAGGCGAGGAATTGAACAACATTGCCGATCTCCATTGGGTCAGCCAGACGTTTGATCGGGATTGCATCCAACAACTTCTCATTCGTCGTAAGTCCCTTGCCCAATAATTCATCGTGACTGCGGGTGTGTGTGAACCCGGGCGCTACGGCGTTGACTCGGATTCCATCGAGGGCCCATTCCACGGCTAGAACTCGAGTGAGAGCCTCAATTCCCGATTTCGAGACAACATATGACAACCGCTTTGGCAGTCCAATTCGAGCCATGATGGAAGAGATAGAAACAATCGCGCCCTGCTGTGACTCCTTCAAAAACGGATATGCCGCGCGCGAGCAACGGAACGTTCCATCAAGATGTACTCCAGTTACATACTCCCAATCTTCATCTGTATATGTGGCAGATGGGGCCTGTCGAAAATTGCCGGCATTATTAACCAGGACGTCAATACGGCCAAAATGCTCTCCCACCTTCGCGAAAGCGCCATTGACCGATTCGGTTGATGCGACATTCAACTCAACGGCGAAAGTCCGTTCGCCAGTGGGATCGAGTTCGCGGGCAGATACTTGGGCAACATCGCCGTCCATATCCGTCACGGCAATATCGAAACCGGCATTGAAGAAGCTCTGGCAGCAAGCAAAACCAATTCCGCGTGCTCCACCGGTTACAAGGACAACTGGATTACTTGAACTCACTCTGGCTCTCCCTTTTCGTACTTCTATTTCTCATGCTGATGAAGCGGAATCCACTGGGCTCCACCACCGAGAGCCATTGATTCATCTTCCAAATCTGGCATCGTGAATTGCCACCCGTATCTATCATTTTCGACAGTCTCGCTCTTACGCGAAAAAATCATTTCGGCAAGTGGATCAACACTTGCGCCAGGCGCAGAGTACTCAATGGAGAAAGTCGGAGAATCTATGAGTGCGGCAATTTGAGAATGCCAGGCGTCGTAGACATGCCAAGAAATGGATAATCCAGAATTGGCCATATATTCGCTGAGCAGAAGCATGCGCGAAAGGCCACCCTGGCAGGTCGCATCCATTCGGAGCATATCTACCG
>JACPZY010000090.1 GCA_016195215.1 Actinomycetota bacterium
AAAGCATTTATTTCGGCAAGCGCGATGGGTTGGTACGGAGAGACCGGCAATCGTGCCGTCACAGAGAAGGATAGAGCAGGTGATGATTTTCTAGCCGCGGTCTGCCATGAGTGGGAGAACGCCGCCGATCTGGCAGGTGATATTCGCACGGTCAAACTACGGACCGGCCTCGTGCTTGATCCAACCGGTGGCGCACTTGGCAGAATGATTCCGCTTTTCCGTTTTGGAATCGGCGGCCGTCTCGGCTCAGGCAAACAATGGTGGTCATGGATCACCCTTCATGACGTCGTCCGTGCGATTACCTTTTCTTTGGAGAATCCGATTGCAGGTCCAGTTAATTTGACTGCACCCAATCCGGTGACCAACCAAGAATTTACGGCAGCATTAGCGCGCGCGCTTCATCGCCCTGCAGTCTTCCCCGTGCCTTCCATTGCGCTAAAGATCGCCTTCGGAGGATTCTCTTCGGAGATGCTCGGATCTAAAAAGGTCATTCCAGAAGTTTTAACAGAGGCAGGCTTCACCTTTGACTACCCCCATATCGGGGCCGCCTTAGAGGCTCTCGTGGATTAGTTTTTCGCTCTTACTCTCGATGTTGAAGTTTTGAAGGCCACCATATCTTGCCGCCAATATCTCTAACGAGCGCTGGGACCAGTATTGATCTTACGACAATGGTGTCAAGGAGTACTCCAAACCCAACTGCAAAGCCCAACTCGGCTAAGAAAACCAGCGGAAGAATTCCGAGGACTCCGAAAGTTGCTGCCAAAACGATTCCTGCAGAAGTGATGACTCCTCCCGTGACTGTTAGTCCCTTTATCACTCCGGCACGGGTGCCAATCTTTCCACTCTCTTCTCGCACACGAGTCATGAGGAAAATGTTGTAATCAATTCCCAGCGCAACAAGGAATACGAAGGCAAAAAGTGGGAATGAGGTGTCGGACCCTGGAAAGTGGAAAATATTTTGGAAAACCAGTTGGCTTACTCCAAGCGTAGCAGCGTAAGAAAGCACAACAGTTGCGAGCAGGAGACCTGCCGCCGCAAAACTTCGCAGTAGCAGCGTTAAAATGATTCCAATTAAAAACAGTACGACGGGAATGATCAGTCGGTTATCGTGACGGGATGCCTGATCGATGTCGTATGAAACCGCGGATGTGCCACCAACGAGAATCGTTGGATCGATTTTATGGAGAGCAGCTCTTATCCGAGGAACAGACTCTCTCGCCTTTACCGAATCGGGCGCCTGTGAGAGCGTTGCATTGAGTACGACTAATCCATCAACAACGAGGATTTGCGGTACTGGATTTCCGGGAATTGAATTTGATACCCGCATGGGCTCAACACTTGCGACACCATTAAGAGATAAGAGTGCCTTCGTTATATCTCCCATCAAAGACTCTTTTACAACCACCTCGGTTGGTTGTCCTTGTCCGCCAGGGAAATGTTTGAGCAACAACTCTTGACCGACGACAGATTCAGGTCGAGTTGTAAATGATTGAGATGTCGATAAACCATTTGCCTGCAGGGTTGTCGCAAAGCCAGCAAGAATCAGAAGTCCCACGCCAGTTGTAATCCAAAGCCGGCGTGGTCTCTTGCTCACCTCATTTCCAATTTTGGCCCAAACTCCTGAGAGATTGGCATCCACATCATCAAAGCGCGGAATTCTTGGCCAGAAGATCCATCGGCCAAAAACCACCAATAAGGCAGGCAGGAGTGTCAAAATGGTCAACATTGCAGAAACGATCCCGATAGCGCCCACCGGTCCAAGGCCACGGTTACTCGAAAGCTCGCTTAGAAGAAGAACTAGCAAACTAATAGCAACCGTGGTACCTGAAGCAAGAATTGGCTCGAAAATTCCTCTGTACGCGGCTCGCATTGCTTCAAATCGTGATTCGTAGTGATGTAATTCTTCTCGGTACCGAGCAATAAGTAAGAGCGCGTAATCGGTTGCAGCACCAAGAACCAAGATAGTCAAAATTCCCTGCGACTGACCATTGAGTGAAATGTTTTTGCTCTTGGCCAAAAGGTAGACAACTCCCCCGGCAGCTGAGAGGGCAACGAGCGCCGACAGAAGCGGAAGTATCCAGAGAACTGGTGATCGATAGACCAGAATCAAAATGAAAGAGACAACACCTAAGGTCGTGAAAAGCAAACTCGAATCAATGCCACTAAACGCTCCAAAAAGATCGCTCAGCAGGGCGCCGATTCCGGTTACGTGACTGACGAATCCATTCTCAGCTCCCCACTTACTCATGTCATCGCGTATGGTTTTGATCATTGCAGTGATCACGGGGCGTCCATCGGGAAGTGTCGCCGTTGCAATCTCTACCGATACAGGCAACTCAAGAAGTATCGCCTGGCCATCGGGTGAAGGGAAGGCCTGTAAAGAAGACCCGGGTGCAATGTATTTTGAAAATTCGATCCCCGTATCAAAAGTTCCTCTGTACTTTGCCAGGTACTTAATGTGGATGCTCGGAAGAGTTGCCAGGTGCGCATTTATGGCTGCCAACTTGGCAGGATCCACTCTCCCCTCCAAGAGAACAAGGGTCGGGAGTTTCGCATTGTCGTTAACGGAGAAGCGGGCCACTACTTGAGAGGCCTTGGTAGATTCTGCGTTATCCGGTAAGAAAGCCGAGTTGTTATTCTCTTGCACCGTGCTGAGTTTGCTAAAAAGTGGTCCAAAAACGCCGCTGGCTCCAAACCAGATAAAAATAACCAGGATTGCGCTCCAAAAAGGCCGTCTGAAGGCCTTCATTGAGGATTTGGACTCTGTGGTAGGTGTGGTCTGGGACACGATTTCGGCACCTTTCCTTCCTTAACGGATTTACTCTGTGATCTACCCGGATCTACCCTTGATTTTCAAGGAGATGGGAAGGCCAGCCTACCTTTAGGCTAGGTGGGTGCCTGGAGATACGACCCTTGTGAAATCGCCCATTGCTTTCTCCCGTAGCGGAATAGTCGATTATGAAAAAGCTTGGCAGATTCAACGGACCGTTCATGCCGAAGTTGCCGATGGGACTCGACCCAACACTTTGATGCTCCTAGAACATCCGCCAGTTTTTACGGCTGGTCGGCGCACCCTAGAGAGCGAGCGCCCAACCGACGGGACGCCTGTTATTGATGTAGACCGCGGTGGAAAGATTACCTGGCACGGTCCCGGACAGATTGTTGGCTACCCCATCGTGCGTTTAGCAAAGCGCCACGAAGTGGTCGGCTTCGTCCGTGAAATGGAGACCGCCCTCATTGATGTATGCCACGAGTTCGACATTCCCGCCGTACGCTACTGCGAAAGATCAGGAGTCTGGCTACGCGATGAAAAGGGCGACAGAAAGATTGCTGCAATCGGAATTCGCTTTGCAAGAGGCGTCACGATGCATGGCTTTGCATTGAACGTAAATCCAGATCTATCCTGGTTCGATCGGATTGTGCCGTGCGGACTGTCAGATGCAGCTGCCACTTCAATCTCCAAGGAGTTAGGTCGAAATATCGATATCGAGGAAGTGATACCCGTGGTCGAACGACACATCTACGAGGCTCTATTGAGAG
>JACPZY010000091.1 GCA_016195215.1 Actinomycetota bacterium
GGCAAAAAGAGCATCTTTTCGGTCAATAACCCTACACGCACCGAAGAGCGTTTGTCTCTCCTCATCGACAATAAGGGTCTTTCAACAGCCTTCCGAACTTACTTTTTGTCACGTTGGAAAGATGCAAAGCCAATATCAGAACATATGTAGTTGCTCTTTGGACGCATCCAGAAGCGGCTTCTCCTCCCCCTCCCGCCAGAGGCGGACCACGCCAAACACGCCGTCATAGCCCGGATCAATGACCAGATCGCCACGGCGCACCTTGTCTATCCCTTGCGCAACGCGATCACCGGCAATCTTGGTAATTTCTTCAATCGAAGCCTCAAGAAGAACGGCAAATTCTCCTCCTAATGCATCAGTCACTGCGCTGTACGGCCCCTGCACTTTGGGACTGGCTACCGGCGAGCCGATACACTCACTGATAATTTCCTGCAAGGGGACAAGCATCACAAACGGCGGCCGGTTGGGGAATTTCTCACTCCCCGTCATTTGTATTGTTTTTCCATTGGAAATTGGAAATTGGACATTGGAAATTTGCAGGTCCGCTTCCGAGCGGCCTGCAAGCGCCTCGACACGCTGAACCACACCTTGGGTTAAAGACTTTCCACATACCGGGCATGTCGTCCCCTTCTGCTTTGTTTCCTCCGGCCCCCATCGTATCCCACAGCTTCGGTGCCCGGACCAGTGATACTTCCCTTCTTCGGGATAAAACTCAATGGTATAAGCTATTTTGTCTCGTTCACTTGGTTTCACAATTGCATCGTAAATATCTTGATACGAAATCACGTGTTGATCACGTTCTTCCATCACGTGCTCATCTCTTATCTCAAACACCGTAGCTTCCCTCCCCAACTTGGGTCCCGAGTGCGCATCGGAGAACGACACGATGGATCGGTTATCCAATTCTTTTATGCGCCAGTTCATCGCCGGATTACTGGATAAACCCGTCTCGACGGCATAAACATTGTTAGCAAACGGCCCGAACGCTTCATCCAAACTGTCAAACCCGCCCAAACTCCCGTACACGGAGAACCACGGTGTCCACGCATGCGCCGGGATAATAAGCGCTTTTGGCTCGATAGACAGCACGAGCTGCGCGATGTGGATGCAGGAGAGTCCCACGATGGGCCGGCCATCGCTCATGAGATTACAGCCGCGCTTGGTCATCTCGGCGGAGATTTTCCGAGCTGCCTCAATGGTCGGCACCCAGATAAGCGTATGCACCCGCCGCAGTTTCCCACCCTGAGAATAAATGCTGGAAACTTCTGTCGCCAGCATAAAAAAAGGAGTCTTAAGTCCTACGTCCTGAGTCTTAAGTCTTAATAGTCCACTCCCCATCTCCTCCAAATCCCGCTCGATCTCCCGAAACCAAATGGGATGCGTCCAGTCGCCTGTCGCAACCAGCCCTATCCCCTTACGCGCCGCCCACTGGGCAATGTTCGGGATCGTCATAGCAGGCGACACGGCACGCGAAAACCGAGAGTGTAGTTGAAGATCAGCAATCACTTCCATATCATCTCTTTGCCCTGTTATACAGTTGTCCGCCCATCATGTAGTCGGATACACGACGAAACGTCCGACCGGTAAGAACAGCCAGAAGCGCAGCCTTTGAATAGAGACCCAATACTTTGAGTTTTCCCTCCGCACGCAGGCGCCGAAGCGAATGAACGTAGAGCGTTTCACGCAGTATCCGAAAGGAGACGCCGCGCGCTACCAGTCTTGCCGTCAGATCATAATCCTCCCCCCACGCAACGGTTTCGTCGTATCCATGGACGGAGGCAAACGCCGGGCGGCGCAGGATCGTCATCGGCCCCGGCGACAATGGCCGCTTGACAATGGTTGCCCCCTCAACATAGAGGTTTGCCAGTAAGGTAAAGATTGCATCCCCCACCACTTCGCTATCCGGTCGGAACCACGTCGTGAAAAAAGACGGTTTCGCCCGCTGTATAAAGTCTTCTATTCTCTCAAAAAAGTAGGGCAGCAGGAGGCTATCTGCATCCACAAACACCAGCCACTCCCCCCGAGCCGCGGCCGCGCCTTTATTCCGTTGTATGGAAATGTTCGCCCGATCGCACTCGATGACACGTATCGGCAGTTTCTTTGTAAAGGAATTGGCAACAGTCACCGTTTTATCCTTTGATTTCCCATCAACGACAATCACCTCAAAAGGCTTTTCTGTTTGACCCACGAGCGAAGCGAGGAGATTGGGCAAAAACTTCTCTTCGTTGAGGGTGGGGATGATGACACTAAAGCGTGGAGGTCGCATGTGAAGCGCATTATACTACCCAACTAATTCGTATGCGACAAATAGGGCGTAAAACGCCAATAA
>JACPZY010000069.1 GCA_016195215.1 Actinomycetota bacterium
ATGCTGTGGCTCTACGCCTGCTCATACAGCGGCGATCGCCGAGGCGTTAAAAGAAAGAGATTAAGGCGTGTTCTACCTCGCGATTGCGATCCAATCAAGATTTCGCGTACAGAGTTGATCGAATCGTGAGTTGGAGACCTGCTTCACTTTTACATCTCCGGCATATTGAGTAGAAAGGTAAATTGGCCCAAACCTAGAATCCACGTCGCCACCGGGTAGGAGCGCTGGCTTGTTATAGAGAACAGTCAAGGTGTGCCTACCCGCAGATAAATAAACTTTAGTCAGAGTGTTGGTAAGGAAAGAGTTCTCCTCAACCATTGACCTACCTGAATAAGCTTGGACTCCATCGACCAAGATCTTCATTAAACCGGGGAACGACCCCCCTATTGATAGATCATAATTACCTGTTACATCGACCGTGACAGGTCTTGAAAATCCCCCAGAGCCCACTCGATCAATGCCGCCAGTGAATGGGTTTGTTGGGTACCACGTAAGGGGAAGATCTCCATCGGCAAAATTGACCACGTAAACTGGATTTCTATATGCAGTAAAGACCTTGTCACCTTTGACTTTAGAAGATAGAAAAGTAGTGACTTGCTCGCAGGTAGGTCTCTGATATGGAGATAAATTATTTCCGATGGGAAGCGTGGCCTTTATGAGGACATTTTTAAATTCAAAAGCGGACGGCTTGCCGTGGGCGATTTCCGCAGGACAAGGATCTTAAAATAATCAATAGTCGAACTGTCGAAAAGATCGATATCCGCAGCGAACCCTTTTGGGACTTGGTTGCCATCGCGCGTTGGAATTACGTGCACCCTGAGTTCGCTAACAGCCTCAGCGTCCATATCTCGCAGAAAATATCGTGAACCAAAGACAGAATACTCCGTCATAAGTGCCGGACGTTGACCAGCAAATTTTTGACCTATCTTGCGCAACTCATCGACCTGCGTGAATGGCGCCAACCAGACATTCTTATATGTCATCAAATTGGATACAAAGACCCCCGACCCAACGAACAATACGAGAACTATTATCAGATGGTGAAACTTCGCTATTCCCACGATAGGCATCTGGTTATTACGGAAGAACTTCCAAAGTTCAATCGCACCAATACCAGCACACAATAGGAAAATCGGAGAAGCGACTGCAATTGCTTTGCCGGTGAGCCATATTCCTCCCCAAAGGTAGGAGTTGGCTACCACTGCACTGGTGGCAACAAATAACGATGGAGCAATCCACGATCCCTTTCTTATCGAAAAATAGAGTCCAGCTACTGTAAAGGTTGATGCAACGAGAATCGCTACTGTGGTTAGGAGGGGATGGATTGGGTCCAAGCGGAAATCTTGACTGGGCCATATACCGACTACTTGCCGGAGTTTGAGTGGCCTCGAAAGGTTCCCTGTATCGCCAATAATTGGTATCAGGATATTTGCGATCGCATTGTTTCCCGCTCGAAGGAAGTAAGTGACTACGGCTACGGCCAGGCCGAGAACTCCAAGCATTCCGTAAGCGATTAGCTGATTCTTTGAAAACATTTTTACCAAGATCGCGATGAAAAATATTGGAAGGATGAAGCCCAGTCCCGCCGCGCCCCCAATGAAGTACATTCCAAGTGCGCCAATGAAAGAGTAGAGATAAACCTCTTGCCTTTCCCGATTCCTTGCAGGCTCGAAAATCGTGATTGCAAAAAGCGTGATTGGGATAAGTATTACGATTTCCTTGATAGCCCCCCACATTACGTAGGAGTAAATCGTTGAAGCCATCGCGGCAAAGGTGCCGATCAGAACGAGAGCAATTTTGCGCGATATGTTACGTCTCAAAATGAGGACGAATAACATCGCTACAATCCCAGCAGAAAGAGCCATATATGGTTGAAAAAACCATGCACTTTCGATGCCGGTTAATCTCGTCGTCACGCCAAAAGGCATAAATGACCCGACTGGATAACTGAAATGCCCGGCGCCGACTGGATCGAAAATAGTCTGGATAACACGGGAATACGTTGACGTAACTGGATCAGGAGTCGTTCTGCCAACCGACATGAGCCGATCCGTTATTGCCAGGAAGGTTGCAGGGTCATCTAGCTTGACCCAACCAGCCCAACTTGGGGCTCCAGATGCAATTATTGGTGACCCAAATGCCAGATAAGTGAGTAGACCAGCCCATATCGATGCAAACTCAAAACGGATAAGCGACCTCATCCGAATAAACCCCACACCTAAACCGAGAGCACTCAAGACTGCGATGATCTGTGCGGTGTAAGGGGCAGTAACTGTACTGATGGTGAGCAGACTTCCAAAAATTGCAATGACCAGAAAGCCTAATGCGGTTGCTACCGCAAAATTTATTTGTTTTCGCACCAATGAGGCCGGAAGCAGACCAACACCAAAGGAGAGAAGCACCAAGAAGATTGGTGCAACTATCCAGACAAGGACCATTTCGGTCATAGACTTCTAAATTCCTTCTCGGCTATCTCTTTAAGACGGACCAAGGTTTTAGCTACTGCTATTTGTACCCACGGATACGCTTTACGGACCTTCAGCCAGAGTTGAGAAATTGAGGTAGTTCCATCAAATGTCTCGGTCACCTCTGTTTGGGTGGGAGAAATGGATCGGAGTTCGTATCGCCAACGCCATCTGCCTAAGTGACGCCAGGCAATTAGCTTATTTTCTTCAAATTCAACGACCGTGTTCATGATTCTGTATCGAATTCCCAAGTGCATTTTCATACCGAATTTCGCGCCAAGGGAAAGCCTTTCGGGGCCGCTAATAATCCCCACAATCGTGTGAGTGCCGTCGAGCTCCCGGTGGCGCCGGGGGTTGGCCAGGAGATCAAATATTCTCTTAGCCGGTGCATTGATCAGAATCCGAGCAGATTTGATCATGGGGTTCTGGGTATCAAGAATCTCTGAACGGATAGGCGTTGGTTCTGGCATGTCTGAAACCTACTACTCCATTGAGGCTTCAGTAGATCAATTGCCATATCCCGCTATGCCTTTTGAGCATGAATGAAGGGCGTTCAGAGTTGTATCCGAAACTTAATCGCATCTCCCCCGCCTGCGGTGCTCTGTTGTTTGGCTATGAAGGCACCAGGATCCCTTAAAATTTCATCCAAATCTCGAACTTCAAATCGGAAAAATGACTCGTCTGCGGTGGCAACTCTCTTAATCCCTTCGATAAAACTCTCGAAGTAACGCATCTCAGGTCGGACTAGTTCCATGGGGAAATAGAATCATGGATACACGATCGCCCGCAGGGAATTAACCCCAGATCGAGATTTAAATGAATAGGAGTTGTGCTCCGTCAGTCATCTCGATGAAGTCAGAGGCGCTAATGATCGCTTCAATATCATCGCGAAGATCGGACATATCCAATTTATTCATATCTGCTGACATTCGACAAGCCCAGAGGTGTCCGCCCGCAGCAACAATTTGATCTAGGAATTCGGGAATTTCTGGAACGTCTAGATCTGCAATCGACTTCTTTAACATCTTTGTTGCCATGGCTGTCATACCTGGCGCAGGTGCCATGAATTGGGGAATGTGCATATTCCCACCGGGCAAATGCATCGCAGTGTTTCCTGCCGGGCTGAATTGAAGATGTTCCATACGAGACTTGATGATCATGTCAAAGCCCCAGAAGGTAAAGAAGAAATGAACCTCAACGCCCTCTCCGAGGGCCGCATTCCCGAGAATGAGACCTGGGTAAGCCATATCTAGATTTCCCTTGGAACAGATGATCGCAAGTTTTCGGCCGGAATTATCAGATCCGAAGTTCGGGACTATCGATGGCGTTGTCATTCTATTCCCTTTCACACACAGCCCTTGGGCTTCGGTAGACCTGCAATATAAGCCATCTTTTTAGATGGTTTCTTTGGGAAAAGTGCGAACTGCTCCTTAACTGAGATTCCCCCCACTGTTTGGACACGACGCGAAGTTGCAGTCTCTCCTTCAGTTTTGTAATCCTCTCGGAGAAATTTGATCGCTTTCCAGTGCTCGTCTGTCAGATCGATTTCTATCTGAGCGGCAAGGGCCTTCGCAATCTCTTCGGACCATTCGTCGTACTCTGTAAGAAAGCCTTCTTCATTAACATTAACTTGCCTACCTGCGATCTCAATAATTGGCATTTCACTTCCTCCTTACTTCGTGGAATCCTGAGATTTCCCCGCCATGGACATGCGCGAGGAGATCGGAATCTTCCGTCCTCGTATCAGCATGTTCCAATAGATCCACCTAAAGGCGAGTTTCCCCCAATGATTCAGGTGGCTCTCTTTAAGCAATGGAAGGGGACCGATGACGGGAATTGGGAATTTTCCCGTAAGGGGCTCGACCGTGTAGTTGAAATCTATAAGCAGTCCTTTGCCGTGCCCTGACTCAATGAAGCAGTTTGCGTGCCCGTCAAAGAGTTCATTCATCTTTCGACCCTCTATGTGCTCGACAAAATTATCGACAAACATATCAACCGCAAAATGTGCAACCGAGCCAGCCTTGGAAGCTGGAATATCCGAGGCATCCCCAAGAGCGAAAATATTGGAATACCTCTTGGAGAGGAAAGTCTCCTTATCAACCGGAACATAATTTAGTTCGTTACCAAGTCCGGATCTTGCAATGAAATCCTGACCCATGTTTACAGGAACTGTGACAAGGAGATCGAAATGAATTTCTCGCTCATCCATGGAGACAAGTGTTTTTGTTATCGGATCGACGTGCTCAATGATGAAATCGGGTTCAAGAGTTATCTTGCGATTGTTGAGCATGTATCCTAATTTCTCAGAGCTGACTGGCTTCGTGAAGGCACCCTCAAGTGGGGTTACGTAGACAATCTCCACTTTGTCGCGCATATTCCGCTTTTCAAAGAAAGCATCAGCTAGAAATGCAAATTCAAGAGGGGCCACAGGGCACTTGATTGGCATTTCAGTTATGTGAATCACAAGGCGGCCGCCAGGCCAACTCTCAAACGCCTTAGCCAACGCCTTCGATCCCTCCAAAGTGAAGAAATCAAAAGCGCTCTTGTACCAAATCTCCGGGTCTTCCAATCCAGGTGTTTGATCTGGACGAGGAGTAGCCCCGGTGGCAATCACAAGTTGGTCATACTCCAGAACTCTCCCACTCATAAGCTTGACACTATTTTTCTCGGGTTCAACAACATCGATCTCCGCTTCGATGTACGTGACCCCTTTGGGGAAGAAGCTGTCTCGCCGTTTGACAAGTTCCTCGGCTTTGTAACTGCCGAATGGGAGGAATAGCAAACCCGGCTGATAAAGGTGACTGTTATTTTTATCAACGATGGTGATAGACCATTCGTCACTTCTCAATTTTTTGTGGAGTTTATTAACAATAATGCTTCCCGCTGTGCCGCCACCAAGAACAAGTAATTTCTTCATGATCTCTCTTTCCATAATCAATTTACTCGCCGCCGCTCCCATGAGGAATAGGTAAGTCGTGTGAGAAAGTTCCTTAAAAAAGGAGAGCCTGCACTAGTTCCTCCTCACATTTGCTTCGGACCATCTACTCTAAAACCTTCTGATTTTGCGCCTACTACGAGGAAAACGAACTGCGCTGACTCGGTCTGATAAGAAACGACAATTCATCTATAGACTTCATGGATGGTAAAAAGGCTTACGCGACTCCGTAATGAGTTACTTAAATTTGGAAGCGTCGGAGCTATCGCATACGTCGTTGGGGTAGGCGGCTTCAACCTCCTGGTACATATAGATGGAGCGCCCTTAGCAAATAAGCCCATCACTGCATCACTAATTTCAGGTTTTCTTTCGATTCTCGTCGCCTACGCTGGCAACAGATACTGGACATGGAGAGATCGACCGAAGCACACTTTCCGGAGAGAAGTGGTCATTTTTTTCGCGGTGAATTTAGTGGGACTGGCCTTTAGCGCCATAAGCCTGGGAATATCGCGTTACCTGCTCGGCCTTGATTCAGCCTTGAGCGACAACATTTCGGCGAACATCATCGGCGTGGGACTAGGCACACTCTTCCGCTTCTTCGGTTATCGCACCTGGGTCTTCCCGAATGAGGATGGACCCCGCCATAGCGAGGTCCATCCTTAGATCGACTACTTGCGAACGAATTGCACCGCCCACTTGTCGGGGCCTTCATTCAAAAATGAGACGTCAAATGCACCAGGTGATCGCTCCTCGATCTGAGAAATGAGTGGAACTGGCCGGTGCGGTGCTAGCACGATCATTCCAGAGCCCACTTTGAGAGAATCCAAAGCTCCAATGATTGCCGCGTGGCGAACTGCATGAGGGATAAGCGTGGCATCAAGTTCCGGGTAATTTGAGGAATTTTCCGCACCACAGTCGCAGACGTGTGATTCTTCCTTTGTTGAAACATCTGTTATTTCTATAGATTCCATGCCAATAATTTACTACACTCTGGTTCCGTGGAAAATACCAAATTAGGTCCAAAAGCCTGTGAGGAGCAACACACTGGCCGTTCTCTCTCGCCCGAGCGTCGCATCATCCTCTCCTCCCTCCGGAGCAAGAAGAGGCCAATCCGGGTACAGGATTTAGCCCTTGAACTTGGGTTTCACGAGAACACCATCCGTGAGCACCTGGAGGGTCTGGCGCTCTCTCATTATGCGCAGAGAGTTCCGATCCCCTCACAGGGTCGCGGCCGTCCATCCCAGGGTTATCAACCATTGGATGATTTCATTTCCCAAGTCGAACCAGAAGCACGGGAGTACGCATCTCTAGCATTAGTACTGGCCAGACAGCTCGCTGTTAGAGGTCAAGATTCAAAGACCGTGGCGGTCTTGGCTGGTGAAGCGTGGGCAGAAGAATTTAAGGAGTTAGATACTCTTCCGTCCAAGAATGCTGGCAAGTCGAGAAGACGTATTTTCGAAATCTTAAAGGCGCTTGGCTTCTCACCAAAATCAAATGTAGAGAAGAAGCTGATAAAACTTGAAACTTGTCCGCTTTTGGCAGCAGCTCGACGCGAACCCGAAATTGTCTGTTCGGTTCATCTCGGGTTGATTCGTGGACTCGTTTCCCATTCTGGGGGAAATCCAAATGAGGTGAAACTCACTCAATTTGCGGAGTACGGAAGTTGCCATCTTGTACTTCCCTGACTCCATCTTAAATTGGACTACTTCTTCCTAGCGATCGCAATCCAATCCAAATTCCGTTTACAGAGTTGGTTCACTTG
>JACPZY010000070.1 GCA_016195215.1 Actinomycetota bacterium
AGAAACTATCTCTGTAGAAAACATAGTTGAGATCCATCGAGTCCTTATGGCATCAGCCGCCGACCATCACGTAGCTGGAGTGATTCGCACCGAACAGAACTGGATTGGTGGAAATAATTACAACCCCTGCGGTGCCGATTTCGTACCGCCTCCGCCGGAGGAAGTTCCGCGCCTACTTGACGATCTTTGCGAAGCGCTAAACGAAGATCATCTACCGCCAGTTGTTCAGGCGGGCTTGGTTCACGCACAATTCGAAACGATTCATCCATTCCCCGATGGCAACGGCCGAACAGGCCGAGCCCTCATACATGTCGTATTGCGTCGCCGCGGAATGACCCCACAATATGTGCCGCCGATCAGCATTGTGCTCGCTTCGAGCAAAGAGCGTTATGTACGAGGTCTCTCCAATTTTAGAGAAGGCGATTTTACTGAATGGCTGACTACTTTCGCGGCGGCGGCGGCACAGTCAGCCAATTTAGCGAGGGTCTATCTAGGCGAAGTTGAGATGATGCAGAAAGAATGGAGAGCGGCGCTAGGTGCGGCGGCAAATCCTCGGGCCGATGCGGCTGCTTGGAAGATTATTGATGCATTGCCGGCTCACCCGATGATTACCGTGGCTGTCGCCGTGGCAGTGGTGGGACGCACTAAAGCCGCAGTCAGCGAAGCCATGGCGCAACTCGAGCTTGCAGGTGTCTTAATGCGTGAATCACAAGGTCAGAGAAATAGAACATGGGAAGCCAGAGGACTTTTGAACCTTCTTAACGATCTTGAATCCGGGGTGACCCCAAGAAAATGACGCTAATGATCTGAATTTTACGGCGAGTCTTAACGGCCCCTTTGCTTCCAAATAGAAATAAGAGGAAGGCTGCTTAGAAGATGAAGTTACAGACAAGCCGCCTTGCCGAGGTGTATCCCCAACGTGGCTCATATAACCAAAATTCCCCACGGTAGGCGTTCTCTCTTTTAGGATATCTAGCCGTGGAAGCGACCCCATTTTTGAAATTTTGGAGATAATGGTTTATGGAATTTCAATCCTATAATCGTGGCCACCTCGATGGCGTCCTCAGTATTTGCGCTCTAGAAGGCTGGAAATCCTACGTAACAGATCATGAACGGACCCATAGAGTGCTCACTGCTCCCGGTGTCACGACCGTCGTGGCGATAGAAAATGGCGAAATTTGCGGTTTTGCTCAAGTGCAGAGCGACGGCGAGATTCAAGCACACCTTTCAGTTCTTGCGGTTAAGGAAGACTATCGTCGTCAAGGAATAGGTCAAAAATTAATCGCCAGAGGTTTCCAAAAGGCCGGTGGGACGCGTATTGACCTAATAACGGATGATTCCCAAGAATTTTATCAATCAATGGCACATTCTGCGAAGTTTGGATTTCGCTTGTATCCGGATGCAGAACAGATCGGTGGACGCGTCTTATAGCGCCAATTGCAGAGACAAAATGATCAGCGTTTTGGATTGCATTAGCGATTGGTGGGGTTGTCGAGTGAACTACGCCGATGGATATTGTCGAATTGAAGTGGTCAGCGAGGCAAGAGTATGAATTTCAGTCTTGACTCCCACTGGTGTTTCTTGCCCTTCTCGATTCAACCAAACCCCGTGCAGTCCAGCGTTAGTCGCCGCGATCGCATCGCCATATGGGTCATCTCCGACGTAGACAACTTCTTGCGGTTCACACCCAAGAGTCAAAGCGAGTTCCACGAAAGCCGTTGTGTCCGGTTTGGGAACTGAGAGAGTGCCGATTGCGAGGACCGATTCGAACATGTATCGAATGCCCATTTTGAGAAGTTTGGCCTCTTGCTGCTCTTGTTGACCGTTAGTGAGAACCGCCAAACGCAACCCTGAGTCACTCAAAGCGTTTAGAGTTGTGAGTACATCTGGGTAGGCAATCCAAGAATTTGCATAGTACGACAGATATCTTTTGACGAGTTCATCAAGTTCGCTGTCTCGTACTTCTACGTTCGCCAACGCGAGAAAATCGCGCATCCGCAATTGACGCTGTTCGGCAATTGTCAGATTTCCAGCAACGTACTGAGCAAAGTATCCTCGCTCGATACGTATCCACTCTTGACCGAGATTGGCGGAGCCTTCGTAAACCCATCCACGCTCTTGTAGCAAGGTTGCCAGTCCAGATGACGCCGCGGCACAATGATCAAAAAGCGTGCCGTCCAAATCGAATCCCACCGCCCGAATCACGGAGCGAGTCTATGACCCGTTGATCAACTTGCACTGAGGTAAACGACTAACCGAAGGGGGTGTATTAACGATTAGTGGATTGCCCGGGTAATTCAACCTTAATCATCCGGTGAAAAATGGTAGAAATCAATAATTAAAAGGTATAACATTTGGATTATGGGGATGAATATTAAGAATGAAGAGGCTCACCGCCTAGCCGCTCAGGTGGCATCGATTTATGACGAGACACTCACCGAAGCGGTGACCGTCGCCTTGCGCGAACGTTTGGCTAGGGCAACGGCGGAGGACCGTCTTGAAAGGTTACGCATTCTGGCTCACGAAATCTCCCTACGAATGCCAAAAGGAATGACTAGAGAATCGGTCGATTCCATGCTTTACAACGAATTAGGTCTACCGCGATGAAGGTAATTGTAGATAGTTCAGCAATTTTATCAATTCTCTTTGCTGAACCCGATAGCGATGAAATTCTTGTCGTTATTGGTAGCAACAACTGCGCCATGTCTGCGGGAAATTATTTGGAGACAGCGATAGTCGTAGATTCCACGAAGGACCCGGTTGCAATCCGCAAGTTTGATGCACTTATCAAAGAGGCCAGCATCGAAATACTTTCGGTAGACCCAAAGCAAGTTCAAGTTGCGCGCGCGGCATATCGAGATTACGGAAAAGGTACCGAACATCGTGCCAAATTGAACTTTGGTGATGTTTTTGCATATGCACTTGCTACTACGACCAGAAGAAAATTGCTATGTAAAGGCGATGACTTTCGCCATACTGATATTGCACTTTTGGACTTAAAGAGTTCTTGAGGAATTTAGAAAACGCACTCCGCGCGATGCTAGGCTCGTTTCCCATCTGCCCTGTCTAGTGCGAATCTCCAATGAATACACACCAGTCGCCTTGCCGAGAATACTCACTAGCAATCGTGAATGATGAATCGACACTTCATTCCCCTTTGTTGCCGCATAACCAAGGTGAAATAGATAAGGGGTCCTAGGTTTACACCCAGGACCCCTGCTCAAACTCCTCAACTCTTTGATCAGTGCCAATAGATCAGTCGGGAGAATTTGAGGCTGCGGTGCTGCCGACGGGATTTGGACCCGCATCTTGCGATTGGCGGAAACGCATGTGCTACCAATTACACCACGACAACATCGCGTACGAATAATTGCCCCTATTCAAGAGACAGATTTCCCCTGAGTTAATTGTTGTGGAAATTGTTGGTGTGTGAATTGCAAAAAAAAGAGACCCGAGGCAATCCTCAGGTCTCTTAATTCGCCAATCGCAAGATGCGCAATAAGTATTGCACGAATGTCCGCTACTCGGAGTAATGAGTGATCGAATTTGGAGATAAGGGGGTGTATTAACGATTGGTGGGATTGCCCGAGATAGTGGACATTTGTGCGATTCAATGGCGTAAATAAAAACTGCCCTCGATCGATCTAACCGAGGGCAGTTCCTTTTTAATACGATTTATTTCAAGCGCTCACCTGTTGCAGCATCAAAGAGGTGAATCCCTGCAGGATTTGCAATGACAGAAATCGTGGACCCTGGCTTGGGTGGATTCTTGGGATCCCAGCGGACAATCACTTGGGCGCCCTCATCCGTTGCATTGGCAAACTTCACTGTGGGATCGGCTGGTTTGCCGTACACAAAGGCATCTGCACCCAGTTCTTCAACAACTTCAACGAGGACGTGGAAGCCATCGGCAGCAGGGGAGAATCCTTCGGGACGGATTCCCACCGTCACAACATTGCCAGCACCAGCTGGAACTGGAATGGAGAGGGCGCCTAACTTGGCTACGCCACCGGATACGGGAGCGGTGAGTAAGTTCATGGCTGGTGAGCCGATAAATCCAGCGACGAAAGCATTTGCCGGGTTGTCATAAAGATTTCGTGGAGTATCTACCTGTTGCAAGAGACCGTCCTTCAGCACTGCGACACGATCGCCCATCGTCATAGCTTCGACTTGATCGTGGGTTACGTAGACAGTCGTGATTCCAAGTCGTCGTTGAAGTGCAGCAATCTGTGTTCGGGTTGCAACACGCAATTTCGCATCAAGGTTGGAGAGTGGCTCGTCCATCAAGAAGACCTGCGGTTCGCGGACAATGGCGCGTCCCATGGCCACACGTTGACGCTGTCCGCCCGAGAGAGCTTTTGGCTTCCGCTCTAGGTAAGGCTCGAGGTCGAGCAATTTTGCAGCTTCAAGAACGCGGCGTTCCCTTTCTTCTTTTGGTGTTCCAGCAATTTTGAGAGCGAAGCCCATGTTCTCGGCGACGGTCATGTGCGGGTAAAGGGCGTAAGACTGAAAGACCATTGCGATATCGCGATCTTTTGGTGCGACATTTGTTACGTCGCGGTCGCCAATGAGAATCCGTCCATTATCGATCTCTTCAAGCCCCGCCAACATGCGTAGAGATGTTGACTTACCGCAGCCGGATGGTCCGACAAGGACGAGAAATTCTCCGTCATTAACGAGGAGATCCAATTTATCGACGGCGGGGGTGGTGGTTCCGGGATAGATACGTGTTGCTTTGTCGAAGACGACAGAGGCCATGAGATGACTCCTTCTCCGGGCAGGTACGTGCCCGACGGTCCGTTGGATGAAGGTCACTCCGAGTGCTCTTGAGAGAGCATCCGCAGTCGGCGCCACAGAGAGAACCGGAGCGCTGCCGTGAGGTTACGCCATAGGCAAGCGTTAAGGGAAGTGCAGACCAATTGCCCGATACGCTTTAAGGTATGACCCTCGCCTCCTCTGGACGTACCCTCCAGGGACTTCTGACCGATATCGGGGTGGTCGCCTCCCTCATCTTTCTTGGGGCACTCTTTGTCGCCGCTGAGATCGCACTCATCTCCCTGCGTGAGAGTCAGGTGAGGCAGATGGCCCTCCAAGGCCGCCGCGGCGCACGGGTTGCGGCGCTCGTAGCCAACCCCAATAGGTTCCTTGCCGCCGTCCAGGTGGGGGTCACCGTCTTTGGATTCTTATCGGCAGCCCTGGGCGCTGAGCGAATTGGTACCTATGTCGTGCCCTGGCTGCGGAATCTTGGTTTCTCTCAGGGATGGAGCAACGCGCTCTCACTCGTCGGCCTCACACTGATTATCGCCTACTTCTCTCTTGTATTTGGAGAGTTGGTCCCAAAGAGGCTCGCTCTTTTTCGTACCGAGGCGATCGCTCTGGGTGCTGCGCCCATCATTGATCTTCTTGCAATGGTCTTTAGGCCGGTCATCTGGCTTCTCTCGCACTCCACCAATCTGGTCATGCGAATTTTTGGTATTGACCCGGAGGAACAACGAGACCAGATGTCAGAGGAGGAGCTGCTCGATCTTGTGGCAGGACATGCCGCTCTGACCGATGAGGAGCGCGATATTGTTGAAGAAGTTTTCAACGCAAGCGATCGCCAAGTTCACGAAGTCATGGTTCCACGAACCGAGGTGGATTTTCTTGACGGGTCATTAACGGTTGGAAAGGCCATTGTCCTAGCAATTGAAATGGCGCACTCTCGATATCCAGTTGTCCGCGGCTCAAGTGATGAAGTAATTGGATTTATCCATGTTCGGGATCTTCTCGATAGCTCCCTGCCGGGAAGCGGTGAGAAAATTCAAGAATTAGCACGAGAAATTATGTTCCTACCAGGAACCAAGGGAGTCCTTCCTGCCCTTACCGAGATGCGAAATAGGCGCCAACATTTAGCAATAGTGCTAGACGAATATGGTGGCACTGATGGCATCGTGACGATGGAAGACCTGGTTGAGTGTCTCATCGGCGATATTCGAGACGAATATGACACTGAAGAAAGGGGCACAGGGAGAGAATCTCGCACCGGAGATTTTGAAGTTGACGGGCTCATTTCCATCGAGGATCTGCAGGATCTGACGGGTATAGAGATTCCTGAGGGCCCATACGAAACTGCAAGCGGCTTTGTGATGCATTTTCTAGGACATATTCCTAGAGCCAATGACGTAGTGTCAATCGAAGGGGCACGCATTATTGTGCTATCAATGGAGGGCAAACGAGCAGGAGCCTTATTGATCTCGCCGATACCTTCAGACATGGGAGAATAGAGCGCATGACGCGCAAGAGAGTCCTATCCGGCATCCAACCCACCAGTGAGTCTTTCCATCTTGGAAATTGCCTTGGCGCGGTTCGGCATTGGGTGGAGTTTCAAGACGATCATGATGCCTTTTATTGCATTGCGGATTTGCATGCGCTGACAGTCGAAACGGATCCGGCAATCCTTTATAAACGTACTTTGCGATCAGCGGCACAGGTATTAGCAATCGGTGTAGACCCGTCAAAATGCACATTCTTCTTGCAGTCCCAGGTCGCTCAACATAATCAATTAGCGTGGGTGATGGAGTGTCTTGCTGGTTTTGGTGAGGCCAGTCGCATGACTCAATTTAAAGATAAATCATCTAAGAGTGGCACCGAACGTACCGTTGTTGGTCTCTTCACTTATCCCATGCTCCAAGCTGCAGACATTCTTCTCTATCAGGCAGATCGTGTTCCGATTGGGGAGGATCAACGTCAGCACATTGAACTTACCCGCGATCTCGCAGGTCGATTCAATTCACGTTTTGGCAAGACTTTCCAACTGCCGGAGCCGTACATTCTCAAAGGCGATGCCAAGATAAATGATTTGCAGAATCCGTCTGCGAAAATGAGTAAATCGACCTCATCAACGCAAGGCGTTATCGAAATTATGGATGCCCCAGAAGTCAATGCGAAGAAGATTAAGAGCGCGGTCACGGATACGGGGCGAGAAGTCCGCTTTGACGAGAAGGAAAAACCAGGAATCTCAAACCTTCTGACAATTCATTCTGCGATCTCTGGTCTATCTATTTCAGAGATTGAGCAGGAGTTTGAGGGCAAGGGCTACGGTGATTTTAAGACGGCTGTCGCCGAGGTTGCGGTCGAATTTCTTCGCCCCATCCGTCAACGTGCCCTTGATCTATTGGATGATGAGCCTGGCCTACTCACAATTCTTCACGATGGAGCGCCAAAAGCACGAGTAGTGGCAGAGAAGACTTTGGACGATACCTATAGGAATATGGGCCTCGTGCGATGAAGATATGGAAAATTGTGCTCTCAATGGTCGTAATTGCATTGAGTGCGACGATGCTCACCCAACCATCGCAAGCCGCTCAACGTACACCTGCTCTTAGAATTGGAATTGCATATGACACCGGTGGTCCTGGCGACCACTCCTTTAATGACGCCGTCGCCAGTGGAATTTCACTGGCAAAAAAACGCTTTAATATCAAAGTGATTGCAACAGTCACCATTGGCACCGAAACTGATCGCATTTCGAGACTCAAGAGCCTCATTGCGACGGGTGCGAACCCGATCATGGCCGTCGGCAGTGGATATGCGGCCTCGGTTCAGGTCGTGGCACAGATGTATCCGAATAATCAATTTGCAATTATCAATGATGCGACCATCAGTATGCTCAATGTTGCATCCCTAGTTTTTGCTGAAGATCAGGGCGGGTATCTGGCGGGAATCGCAGCGGCCTTCGCGACCAAGAAGGGTCGGATAGGGCTACTTGGAAGCTCACCGCAATCTAAGAAATATGAACTGGGCTTCATTGCGGGTGCCAAATCTGTGAAAAAGAATCTCTCTTTTGATATTGCCTACGTAAAGGATTCCGCCGGGTCTGCTGCGGCCGCAATGATTACAAGAGGGGTGGATATAATTTTTTTTACCATGGCAGGTTCGGACTCAGAAGTGATCAACGCGCTCGTTAAGGCAAATAAGAGCGGCGCGGGCGTGGGTCTTATTGTCATTGAGCCGGACCAGTACGTTACCCTTGCATCAGAGACAAAGAAATATATCGTCGCATCCGTGGTGAAACGTGTGGATAAAGTAGTTGTGGATTTTATTTCTGAGAGTTCAGCGGGACGGACAGTCATTGACGTTCTCGATCCGAAAGAGGGTATTTATGGTCGCCAATACGGCATCCAGAATGGCGGGATTGAAATCTCGCTCTGGTCGCCAGAACTAGCAAAGTATCGTAAACCCATCTACATAGCAGCTCTCAGGGCGGGAAAGCTTTCCAAATAGACCTAATCTTTACCAAGTTGTTACATTGTAACTGCGATATTTGCCCATATTTAATGGGTCATTTCGCGCTCTCGTACTAGGGTTAGCCTCAATCAATCCCCATAAAAGATGTGGGGTTTTTGGAGGAACATTGAAAAAGTCATTGCGTTATGGTGCCCTTCTTGCGGCCACCACACTTGCAGTTGGCATAACCGTGGCACCAATGGCCACTGCTGCTATCAAAGTAAAGGCATGTCTGGCTCTCGACACTGGTGGCGTGGATGACAAGTCATTCAACGCAGCAGCATGGCGGGGAGCGCAGAAAGCGGCTTCTGGATCAATCTCAGTGAAATATCTTGCTGCTCAGTCAGATGCTGACTACGCACCAAATATCAAGAAGCTGGTTGATGAGGGCTGTACCGTCATTATCGGTGTCGGCTTCCTAATCAACGGGGCAATTGTTGATGCAGCCAAGGCAAATCCCGGAACAAAGTTTGCGATCATTGATCAAGATGGAACTGACCACGGCCCAAATGGAGATCAGTACCCAGGAAAAGTTCTTGCCAACCTCAAGGGCGTTGAGTTCGCAACAAACCAATCGGCATTCCAAGCGGGATACCTCGCAGCAGGATTTTCGAAGACTGGAAAGGTTGCAACGTATGGCGGACTTAACATTCCACCGGTAACAATTTTCATGGACGGCTTTGCTAAGGGTGTTGCCCAGTACAACAAAATTAAGGGCAAGAAAGTCGTTGCTCTTGGCTGGGATATCGTCAAGAAGGACGGAACATTTGTAGGTGGATTCTCAGATCAGGCTAAGGCGTTGCAGATCTCTAAAAACTTCGAACAACAGGGTGCAGATGTTATCTTCCCCGTTGCCGGTGGCCTTGGCGGAGCAACTGCTGGACAATCATTGACTGGCAAGAAGTCAGTCACAATCTGGGTTGACTCTGATGGATTCGTCCAAGCCCCACAGTACAGATCAGTACTCTTGACTTCTGTTGTTAAGGGCGTTGACACCTCGGTTACTTCTGTAATCAAGGATGTTTCAATTGGTAAGTTCTCGTCTAAGGGCTATATGGGCACTTTGGCCAATAAGGGAACCTATCTTGCCTCGTACCATGATTTGGCAAAGAAAGTCCCTGCCAAGCTGCAGAATGAAGTTCGGCAGTTGGGCGTAGATATCAAAACTGGAAAAGTCAAGGTTGACTAATCAAGTCGTATATTCTTGATGTGAACTTCAATGAGAAATAGAAGTCATATTTAGAAGGGAGAACGGAGCGAGTGTTTTAAGACTCGCTCCGTTCTCTTTGCGTTCGTGCAATTTGACGGTAGATTTCGCGCATGTCCCTTGAACTTTGCGCGATCACGAAGAGTTTTGGACCGCTTGTAGCAAACGATGGGATTGATTTTAAAGTCGCTGATGGTGAGATCCACGCGATTCTGGGCGAGAACGGGGCCGGCAAGTCCACCCTCATGAACATTGTTTATGGTCTCCTCAAGCCCGACTCGGGGAAGATTCTCGTAGATGGAGAAGAGATCTCAATATCGACTCCGAGTGATGCTTTGGCTGCCGGCATCGGCATGGTTCACCAGCACTTCATGCTCATCCCCGTATTTTCGGTCGCTGAAAATATTGTTCTAGGACACGAGAAGACGAACAAGTTTGGGATTTTGGAACTCGAAAAGGCGAAGGAAGAGATCCGTCGAGTTTCGAAAGAGTTTAATTTTGATGTCGATCCAGACGCACTTGTCGAGAATCTTCCCGTGGGAATTCAACAACGGGTGGAAATCATCCGAGCGCTTATTTACGATGCCAAGGTTTTGATATTGGACGAACCCACTGCGGTTCTGACTCCACAAGAGACTGACGAACTTCTTAGAAATATGAAGATTTTGAGAGACAAAGGCACCTCAATTGTATTTATCACCCACAAGTTGCGCGAAGTTCAAGAGGCAGCCGACAAGATCACTGTGATCCGAAGAGGTAAAGTCGTTGGAACTCCTTCGCCAGAGGAATCTCAGGAGGAGTTGGCTTCAATGATGGTGGGACGCCCCATTTCATTGGATGTCTATAAGAAAGCCGCGTCGCCAGGCGCAACTGTGCTCGAGGTGAAGAATCTCAATATTCATGATGTCACTGGACGCCGTCTGGTGAAGAATGTTTCCTTTGAAGTGCGTGCCGGAGAAATTGTCGCTGTGGCGGGGGTGCAAGGTAATGGTCAGAGCGAATTGGCAGAAGCGATTGTCGGACTAGCCGAGTTTGTTGACGGTCAGATTTCACTAGGCGGGAAAGATATCACCAAGAGCTCAGTGCGAGATTCATTGCGTGCAGGGATCGCCTACGTTCCGGAATCACGCGAA
>JACPZY010000073.1 GCA_016195215.1 Actinomycetota bacterium
ATCAAGAAACGCGCGTACGGCTTTCGGAACAAAGAGCACTTCAAAACGGCCATCTACTTCCACTGCGGGGGCCTACAACTCTATCCGGCTACCCACGGAATTCCCGGATGAACCCTTGATTGCTACTGCATGGAAGTACTCCGTATCTGTTTTGTTTTTTCTATGGTTTGTTAAAGTAACTATCATATAGCTGCCTGGAGGAAGTTGTAATGTGACTTGTCCATCACCGTTGGCAACTGCCCTTTTAGCCGCGATATCTCCAGATCCCAGTTTGCCTAAAATAGCACTCGCTTTCTTATCAATGATTGCGAAGCCTTCATCAGAGTCCGCATTGAACCTTTGTAATTCTTCGGAAAAAAACTCGGGGGTATCGTGTCCAATCATCTTATCGAGGCGGATCATCCTTCGCGACATGCTCGTGTTAACATAAATCCATAGATCTCTAACAACTCCTTCCGCCTCTGGGAGATCTAACACGTGAGATTCTTTACCCCAATTTTTGATGTGTGAAGGGCAAAGACTTCACTTCCGACATCTGGTTTATCACCATAATTCTTGTTGAAGTAATATGTAACCACGCCTTCTAATGTTCCGGCCGGAGATGTCTTATTTGATTCATGGAAAACGATCTTCGATATGGTCCTGATCGGAATGACACGTTTACCTTTTGCGGTCTTCAGCGTCACAGTGGATTGATCGCCTCCTATAAACTCTCCTTCTATAGACTCTCCCGAAACTAATTCTAGAGTGTGACCAAACGCCACTAATTCAACAGAAAGCATTGTGAAGACAAAAGAAAAGAGAACAAAGGTCCGCTTGTGGATTTTTGCATTCATGTGTAAGTCCCCAACATATGAGAGGTACCCACTAGATGGTGAATCGCCGTACGAGTACGTGGATCATCACTTTCTTCTTCCCCTGCGCGGCGGTTCCGGTCTCTTCGAGCGTATCCACGACTACTTTCCCGGATTCGAATCATGTCTTGTAGTCCGCGTGCTCGATCGAATGAGCGCCCTTCACGTGCATACCGATGCCACGGCCCACCGTCTTGTCTCCACAAATTTTACACCCGGTTGCTTTGCGTTGAGCGTTCTTTTTACGTCGCGGCATCGAGTACTCCTTGGTTTATAGGTTAAGTCACGCGAGTATAGCCAGCCGTCGCTCGGGCTCAGCAGGCAGAATAGCATGGTGAACAGCGAGCGGAAAGAGGGCTGGTGTTGCCTTTTTTGATGGAAGACGACACGGTACCGCGCTGGGTGCCAGGACTCTGCTGTTTCAAAAACTCTTACAGAAGTAGGCCACGGGAAACACTGAGACTTATAGCCTTATGTTCCTCATGTTCCTCGCGAAGTCGATTGACGAACATGCGGTCAAGCACCCCAGTAAAAGCTATATAGAAGCTACCCGCTCTACCAACTGTTGCAGTTCTATATTGCCTGCCGCAAAACGTCTGGCGACATGGCGTCGGTCGGCGATTCGCCTCAGCAAACCTCTAGCACCAATGCCTACCCCAAGGACAACAACGGCTCCCGGAGGGCCGGAAAGAAACGCTGCTGCCTTTTCGAGACCAGCAAACATGAGAGCATGACAGAGAAACTGATCAGTGATGTGAGCTACCGATAGACCACCTGCGGATACGAGCGTCGAGTAGGTCGTGTCCTCAGCGGCCATCGCTCTGTCCTTTGCACCCTTGTAAACGAGGAATGCGTTTGCCGCTGTTTGGAGAGCGGCTGAAGCGACCACGCCTTGCAGCAACTCTCCGAAGAAATGCTGCAGCGGTGCATTCGCTACGTGGTCAACAGCTTGCGTGAGCTGGTCGCGTAGTTGACCATGTGTGGCGCCAAGATCAAGAACCTTTGCGGATAGACCTAATTCTGTGGCCTTTTTAGAAACGTCTGCGTAGATGTCCGAATTCACCGCGAAATCTATTGCGTGAACCACATGGCTTCCATCATGGATTACTCCAGAATCTACTTTATCCTGGAGTTCCTTGAGTGCCTCAACAGCCTGATTGGCATCTTGATACACCTTCACCTGAACATATTGCGTGAAGTCGTGGTGATGGACTGCGACATCCCAGCCTTCTTGACTCCCGCTCGTAGCCAGTTCTGCGGAAGCGCCGACCGTCTTTTTGAAGGTGTCTTCCCCAAGCTGGCCTTGAATCTTGTTCATTAAGCCAATAACACTTTCTCTACTGACGTGAGCCTTTTCTAATATCATAGTCTCGATTTCGCTCCGGGTATCGGCCTGATCTCCCATGAGATTGAAAAAGGCATCCTTTACATCGGGGGGTACGGTATCAACGAGCTGGTCACCCATCATAAGATCGCTGATCATGACACCTGCGAAAATTTCCGTACCAAGGAAGTCGCTGACACGTTTTTCAAGAATCCATTGGTCAACAATCTTGTCGATGGATTGTGAGGCAATGCCGTACTTCTTGCTGAATTCGGAGACATCCATCATTTTCTAGATCCGTTTTCCTCAAGCCGTTTTATCTTGTCCAACGCTTCTTCCAGTTTGGTGGCGAGGATATCATTATACTTCGATTGAATGGCGAGCTTTTCCTCTACAAGGGCGAGAAGCTTAGCTCCAGATATCGTATCTAGGTGGTCATCCGTCGCATTGGCTAGTCGAGTGGCAGCATCCGTCACGCCGGTGTTATCCAGGAACTCCTTGGTAGTTTTCGAGGCTGCTGAGACCTTCGAACTTACACCGGAGCGTTCGTAAGACTCTTTTGCGAGTTTGGCAGCGGAGCTTGCTATTTTGCCTACAGCCCTTGAAGCTTCGGATGTAGCCTTTTCTGACACCTTTTTCAGGCGTCCCAAAGCATCGTCGTCCGGCATTGATCAGCCCTCCTTTTTTAGGTTCATCCGGGAATTCCGTGGGTAGCCGGATAGAGTTGTAGGCCCCCGCAGTGGAAGTAGATGGCCGTTTTGAAGTGCTCTTTGTTCCGAAAGCCGTACGCGCGTTTCTTGATGGTTTGGATTTTTGAGTTGAG
>JACPZY010000074.1 GCA_016195215.1 Actinomycetota bacterium
GTATTTCGGTGCCTTAGTCGGGCTTGTGGTTGTTTTTACCGCCACAAGTGGCGATTTGATTGAGAGCGCGATGAAACGCGACCTTTCACTTAAAGATATGGGGACTATGCTTCCCGGTCATGGTGGAATGCTTGATCGGTTGGATTCCGCACTTCTCTCAGGTCCTGCGGTCTGGTTGGCTTTCGAAATAGTTAAACGATATTTATGAGGCGCCCTGAGAAGGCCACTGAAATCAAATTAGTATTTGATGAACCCAAGTTACGGAAGAGAACACCTCGTCATTTAGCTGATTACTCTCCTGAGCAACGGCGTGAGCTTGCTGTTGAACTTGGACTACCAGCATTTCGCGCCAATCAAGTGGCAAATCACTATTTCACGCACCTTTCCTCAGATCCAGAGAGTTGGAGTGACATCCCTGCGAATTTGCGGGGAACAATTTCCGAGCTCTTAACCCCCAAACTCATTGAGTTAGTCCGTTCGGTTACGTGCGACAACGGGATGACGCGCAAAGACTTATGGCGTTTACATGATGGTGTATTAGTTGAGAGCGTGCTGATGCGTTATACAGATCGCACCACAGTCTGTATTTCATCCCAAGCTGGGTGTGGAATGGACTGCCCGTTCTGTGCGACTGGACAGGCAGGGCTTACCCGTAACTTAACTGCTGGAGAGATTACCGAGCAGATAGTTGCCGCAGCGCGAGCATGCGCCATGGGGGAGTTACCCGGCGGTCCCACTCGGCTTTCCAATATCGTCTTTATGGGGATGGGCGAACCAATGGCGAACTACAACGCCGTCATGCGTACCCTTCGAAACATCACAGATCCTAATCCGCATGGACTTGGAATCAGTGCACGCTCAGTAACCGTTTCTACCGTAGGGCTAGTAAATGGAATTGAGAAGTTGATGGACGAGGGTCTCCCAGTAACCTTGGCAGTTTCTCTTCACTGCCCCGATGATGACCTTCGCGATTCTCTCGTTCCCATTAATTCACGTTGGAAAGTGAAGGAAGTTTTGCTCGCGGCCGATGCTTACGCGGAAAAGACCGGGCGTAGATACTCGATTGAGTACGCACTCATACGGGATATAAACGACCAAACATGGCGGGCAGATCTTCTTGGGCGCTTGTTAAAAAATCGCAATGCCCACGTTAATTTGATTCCGCTTAATCCAACTCCAGGATCTAAGTGGACTGCTTCGCGTCCGGAGGATGAAGCGGAATTCGTGCGTATCTTGGAAAGCTACGGCGTCCCAACGACCGTCCGCGATACGCGGGGACGTGAAATTGATGGAGCTTGCGGGCAGTTGGCAGCCGCTGAGAATTCAAAGTAGACCGATTAAGTTACTGCCTTCACGAAGACGGGCAGATCAAGTACCGAAACATTGACCGATGCTCCCGCCACTAAGCCAACGCTCTCCGAACTTGGCATCTGCGCTGTGATGCGCGTGCCGTCGCTCAGAGTGATCATGAGGCGGCATGATGCACCAAGAAAACTGGCAGAAAAAATTCTGGCCTCACCTGATTTATTGGATTCCACCTGGATACTTTCGGGGCGAACAAGTGCGATTCCTGTACCAGATGTAATTGAGCCCGGAAGGACTTTTAGCGAGCCACCAAGAATGTCGATTGAGCCAGCAGAGACTTTTCCTTGGATGGGATTAGTCAATCCAACGAATTCGGCAACGAATGCGGTGCTGGGTCGGTCATAGAGTTCGGATGGAACCGCGATCTGTTCGAGTTGACCATTGCGCATAACGCCAACGCGGTCGGCAATACTCAATGCTTCCTCCTGATCGTGAGTCACAAAGAGTGTTGTCGTGCCAAGCTCCAACTGGATGCGGCGAATTTCCTCACGTAACTGGGTGCGCACCTTGGCATCAAGAGCCGAGAGAGGTTCGTCAAGGAGTAGCACCTTGGGAGAAATCGCCAAGGCACGAGCTAGTGCAATCCGCTGCTGCTGTCCGCCAGAGAGTTGGTGGGGGTAGTGGTTTCTGTGGGTTGAGAGTCCGACTATCTCCAGGAGTTCGGTGGAGCGATGCTTCCGCTTATCTGCTGATGCCTTGTGTGCCCGCAATTTCAGCCCGTACTCGACGTTCTCTCCGGCAGTCAAATGTGGAAATAGCGAATAAGCCTGGAAAACCATTCCCATACCGCGTTTATTGGCATTCTGGAAGGTCACATCTTTGCCATCGACAATCATCTGTCCGCGATCTAACTCCTGCAGACCTGCCAGGGAGCGGAGCGCCGTTGTCTTGCCACAGCCCGATGGGCCAAGAAGGGCGACGAGCTCACCCTGGGCGATATCAAGGGTTAGCCCATCAAGGGCCTTTACCTTCCCAAAGTGCTTAGTAAGGTCAACCAACTGCACGTATGGCGAAGAGCTCAACGTATGGTTCCTTTCGATTAGGCGAGGTCAACGTCGAGAACTTCTTCGCGACGTTTATGGGCAGGGACGAGCAAGAGCAGAACCAGAACGAATAAGATCGAAGCAAGTGAAACCGAGACGGCGACACTACCACTGGACCTACCGATCTGCGCAATGACAACTTGGAAGGTCTTGAAATTCAGGATATTTGAAATTGTAAATTCCCCAAGGACCAGCGCTATTGCAATGAAAGATCCATTGATGATGCCGGTGCGAATTGTCGGCATGATTACCCCAGATATCATACGAAATGTCGATGCCCCGAGAGTTTGCGCAGCTTCCGCGAGGGTGTGAATATCCACCGCATCCAGTGCAGCCGAGAGCGACCTATAGGTATATGGCAAGACCAACATAGAATAAACACCGGAGAGTGTTATAGGAGACTCTGTTAGATTAATGGAAATCCAGCGGTAGAGCGGGGCAATTCCGACGACAATAACTATTGCTGGAATCGCCAAGGGAAGCAGACAGAGCAGCTCAAGGGGCCGGCGCAATTTTGGTAATTTCAATTGGACCCATATAACTGTGGGCACGACCATAAATAGAATCAGCAACATCACAATCCCAGCTGTAATCAAGGATCGCAGAATCGCAATGCCTAAATCTGGTTGGCTGGGGATAATTCGCCAGGCGCGAAGGTTCCTCCCTTTATCTTGCAACCCAAAGGGCTTCGTCGAAAAATCGAACATCGAATATAAGGGCACTATTAAATAGAGAGCTACAAATCCAATAATGAACCTGCGCCATACTTGAACTTTCCACGTACGTTTCAATGGTTCTGCTCCCACTTAGTTACCCTGCGGCGTAGTAAAGCGTACAAAGCCATAACAATAGTTACGACTACAATCATCATCAACGAGAGTGATTTTGCCTCGGCCGGATTAGCGCCGCCGACTTCGCTGCTGAGGGCTGTTGCAATCTGAAGTGGCGTCAAAAAACTTGATAGATTAATGAGCGTTGCGGCAGTTGCATATGCGGAGAACGAATTGACGAAAAGTAAGAGTGCAGCTCCGGCAAATGAAGGTGTGAGCACTGGTATCCCAATTCTCGTCCAATATTCACGTGAATTACCGCCCAATGAATCTGAGGCTTCGCGCCACTGTGGACGCAGATTTTCGATGGTGGGGAGAAAGACCAAGA
>JACPZY010000084.1 GCA_016195215.1 Actinomycetota bacterium
TCACGGCCTGGCTGGTCGTGCAAGGCGCGCGGATCTTGTTCGTCCCCACAGTGGACGTTGCTTACGTGGACGTCCGGGGTCAAATCCGCAATTCCCAGATGGGAGCCGACGCAGCGCGGGTACTCGGTGCTCTGCCAGCCAACCTAGGGTTCACGGGGGAAGGGGCGCAATCGCAAATCTTCCAGACCCCGCAACCCGAGGGGCAAGTGCCAACGTCCGGTGGGCAGGTGCCCACTGGTGCCGGACAGACTCAGATCGTCGTTGGGTCTGAACCGGCCGTCTCCGTGACGACGCCGACAGTGTTCGAATTCTCCCGGCCGTACGTGGTGACGAGCACAACTAACCTGCTCATCCTTGAACACGCGGATGGGCAAGTTAAACAAGTGGACGTGTCGGGGATCGAAACAACGGCATGCGCGATTGACCTGCGCCGCCTTGACGCGTCCGGGAACCCCACACACGCGCTCGCGTGCCCGGCTTCGGACAACGTCACGTTTGCGCTGTCGCAGGTCTCCCTGCCGGCCGACTGGCCTCAGTTGCCCGCGGGGCTGATGCCCCAAGTTTCCGTCGCCCGCCCCGAAGGATCGGGTGGAGGTGGAGGAAACTGGCTCATCGGCGGAGACGTCTCCGGCCAGTGCTTGAAGGGCGAACTGACGCGCCTGGGATTCGAAAACTCGACACAGTTCGGTACAGACTGGCTGCCAGCCGGCACAACCTGGATGCTCTCGTATCCTGGTTGGTGGTCGGCCGCGTTCACGTTTGCTGGCAATGAGATCTGGAACTTGCAGTCACGCGACTGGAATTGGCTCGTGTTTGACGTCAATGGTGTTTTGGCCCGATCAATGGGCCCGAAAGCCGACGTGAGTACGGTCTTTGGCACCGGTCCGGTGCCGGAGGCCTGCCGGTAAGCAGTTGAGATTGTAGGGCGCCGCTTGGTGCTTTTACCGCTTTCCTTGCGGCGCCCTGCAGTTTCTCTGCTACCAATTCCTTCATTCACTTTTGCGTCTCCGGCTGAGCCGGACTGATGAGTCCATTTGTAGTTTTATACAAAACAGGACGAAACGCGAAATATTATTTTGAAGATATTATGAGTGAAACACTACAACTATCAAGGGGCCTAAGAGCTGTAATTGAGAGAGAAGGATTAGTGCCAGGCGATGAACCAGGTAAATGGGTGAAGCCGGAAGGCATTGATATGAACAGAATTACGTTGGATGCTATTGCCCTTGGGCCAGTGCAACCCAAAGCAGAGCACACACCGCCATCTACAGCTCCACGCGGTGAAACGCCAAGTGTTCATGACGGCGCGGATTCGTCTGGGATATTGGCATTGCGCAGGCGCGAAAGATTAAAAGACAGAATGGCGCGTATACTAAAGGGTGATCGATGGGCAATCGGCAGGCAAGCGGAGCTAGAAAGCGAAGCGGGCAGACTCGTTACGGACATGGCGCGAGATCCTGGTTTACGAGGCGAGGTTGAAGGAGTCGTCGCGCGATTACCGGTCGAAGAGCAGGCGTATGTCGCGAGACTTTTGCGAGAAAGAGGTGATCCGTCAAAGCAAATAGTACAAAATGTTGCGGCCGTTCGTAAAGCAGAACAAGAAAAGCAGAGACTTCTTGAGAAAGGCTTTAAACCGATTGGGGGGGGACTTGGAGACTCAATGGTTGTTACCAGTGAGAGCATACAGTTGTTTGTGGCCGGTATGGAAGACAGTACAAACGATACTTCTCCAGATGTATCGTTTCCGTTAGACGCACTGACAAATGGACGACTGACGTTTGATGTTGACGGAAGCGACGGCAGACAAAGAGGAGGAGGGTGGTCTCTCTTTCCAAAGACAGTTTGTGTAACAGATACGAGGACAGGAAAAAAATATGAACTTCGTGGCGTCAGAGATCCGGATAAGGTTATTCAAGGTTTACTTCATGTTGCAGAGACCATAACAGCAGGTGCTCGCGCAGGACAACAGACAGTTGAACTTTTACGTGATCATCCGGAAATGCTTGAATAACGAATGGAAATAATGTATCCTATAACATACTTAACAAAATTATGGCTATAAACATGAATCAAATTCAGATCGGTGGCGACGAAAAACAAGGCGGCGGCAATAGAGAACGGCCGAACGGGATTAATATGAGGACAATCCATGTTCCCGAAGATTCTCCACAAGAGCGAAGAGAAAGTCATGGCATCAATCTTTTTGGGTTGTTCAATCCCGCCCAGCGTCGCGCAGAGGCGGCAGCAGAAGAAGCCAGAATTGCTGAACAGCGACGGTTGGAGGCGGAGCGGAAAGCGCATGGCATGGCAGAAGCACGACAACAGATACGGGAACAGGCAGGTGGTCTAGAACGGACGGCTCGATTACCAGACATCGGAATGGGCGCGCGCCCAGCGCTTGCAAGACTCGCACAATCGAACCCAGAGAGAGCATTGAAAATAGCGCGAAAAGTAGTTGACAAAGCAAGAGCTTACAATGACGGTGTGATGGCAGCTCAGGAAACAGCCGAGGCAGCAAGGCAGCGTTCTCTAGAAAACCAAAGAGCCTTAAACGCTCGACCAATTTCCACTACACAAATAGATTTGACACGTATGCGCGTTCTACAGGAAGGAGACAATGATAATGCGTTTATCCGGATAACCAAAAGGGGTGTACGGGGAGCTGCTGCTGGTATTTCTGCGTTGACTACGATCGTTATCAAAGGTGCTGTCGCGACTGCAAGCGGAAAAGGAGCTAGTGCACTAGATAATATCCGAGCCGACGGAAGCGGTATCCACGTGGAGGCACCGCTTAAAGACGTACCGCAAGTTGATATCGGGACTGATTTAACGGAGTACGATATTACGGCCAATCCTCCTCCCTGGCTCGATAGGTTTGTGGGTATAACTTCCGCTCTTCCCGGGGTGAGCCGTAGTGCGGTTTTGGGACTGGTGCCACTTGGAACTGTCACAGTACGACGGAGAAAAAGCGGCGACGTTATCGCTGAGGCACCGACACTTTTTCCTTCAGCAAGAGAACGAGAACTCAAAGCGGCGGCGACTCGAATAAGAACCCCAGCTGATCCCAATATCCAGTTCATCCCAGAACCCACGCTTCCCGATTTACTCGGGGAAGCCGCGGATGCGTTCGCAACGGAGGCAGACACAGGATTGAATAATCTCAATCCTAATAGGCCGTATGTTGCACCCGGATACATACAGCCAAAAGAATAAGCAGCGTCTACACGTAAAAGAATAGCAACCTTCCAGGTTACATACTTTTGTACATCAGTGCGCGGATGAGAGGGGCGGAATTATTTCGTTTATTTGTATCAATCTGATACACTTAACCCTTAATTACACGCACACCTGCACTTTTGGTTTCCGGATCGGAATTTCCATGATGAAATTCCTAGAACCAGACTTTCCTCCCGTCGAGGCCTATGTCCTCGCCCGTAAGGAGCGTCGGTACCCGGCTGCGTTTGTCATAAAGCGACAAACTTGTTTCTTTGATCGTTCCGAGGACGAAATGTGCAGAAGGTATTTATGTCAGAGACAATATCAACATATACACCGTTAGACTTTGTTTGTACCCCGGGAGGACGTAGGACTTGTTTTCTTGAAGAGGTTCAGGCAAACATGGCTGCCGCACGACGCCTCGCGATGGAAGCACGACGAAGTATGGCTGATACGCGCGATCTTGAATTACAACATCGATTGGAGGCTTTGGCTGCGAGTCAAGAAGCAGAAATCGAGCGGCTCGTGGGCGTGAGTCGGGACACCAATCCATGCGAGGGTTGTCCCACACTGATAGGATAATATGGTCGATTAAGCGCCGCGACTGTCCGGAGAGAAGTGAAGCTCCACGGGCTAAATGCCGTGGCATCTCTTGATGCGCCCCGCCGTGGCGAGCGGAACCCTTCCGAAGCAGCGGGGAAGCCCCACTTCGCCAAGGCTTCGTTTGGGGCCCTCCATTCGCATTCATCCACGGGCTAAAGCCCGTGGCTTTCTGCGAAGGAGGGTAATCACGATTAGCTGTGACGATGGGTGGCGACGAGGTACTTGAGTTCCTGAAAATCCTTACGGGGAACAGTATCCACTTCCAGATCAATGA
>JACPZY010000085.1 GCA_016195215.1 Actinomycetota bacterium
CGCATCGATTCACTTTTGACCAAATAATCGAGGCCTACGACACTTTCGGGCGCGCAGCTGAGACCAAGGCACTGAAGGTCATCATCGCGCGTTAGCAGATAGTATTTTCGAATGCAGATCGTCGGTACCGACCCCATTATCCATATTGAAAATTTCGGTATGAATTTTGGAAAGAACGTGGTGATCGACGATCTGTCATTCGATGTCTTTCGCGGTGAGACCTTTGGTTTTTTGGGATCTAACGGATCTGGGAAAACCACAACTATTCGTGCGCTTCTCGGCATCTATCAGGCATCTGCTGGCGTACTTCAGGTATTTGGCAGGGAGTTCTCCCCGGAAGAAGGGGGGAAATTGGGATATTTGCCGGAGGAACGCGGTCTTTATAAGAAGGAATCTGTTATAGATGTTATGTCTTATTTCGGCAGATTGAAAGGGATGCAGAGAGAATCGGCCTCCGCATGGTCAATGAATTACTTAGAGCGAGTTGCACTGGCCGATAAGGCCAAGGTGAGATTGGACAAACTCTCAAGTGGGCAGCAACAGAAAGTTCAACTTGGCGTCACTCTCATGAACGACCCTGAACTTCTCATTTTGGATGAACCGACCAAAGGTTTTGACCCTGTAAATCGCCGTCTTCTCATGGACATGATTGATGAACGTAAGCGGGCAGGTGCGACCGTTCTCATGGTGACGCACCAGATGGAGGAAGTAGAACGGCTCTGCGATCGAGTAATTCTTCTAAAAGATGGAAAGTCGCGAGCTTACGGATCCATTTCGGATGTACAGGACCAATTTGGCAACGAAGTAATTGCCGTTAAGTCCACCAACACAATTCCAGCATCCTCCAATTATCAAATTCTTCAGCAAGAGCAGGACGGCTCAAAACTGAGAGCAAGGGAGGGCGTCACTCCACAAGTAATTTTACGCGAACTTGTGGAAGCAGGGGTGGAGATAGAGAAATTCGTCCCAACTAAGCCATCGCTGGACGAGATCTTCATTCAGGTATATGGCGACGAGAATCCATGGGGTCAGGTGTAGTTATGCGACGTCACAATTTGAGCACCGTTATCTCATTTGAAGTACTGCGAACGCTAAGGAAAAAGCAATTTTGGATGGGAACTTTGCTGGTTCCGTTTGCGATCGCAGTTGTTATTGCCCTCAATGTTCTCTCGAATAATTCAACAACACAGAGTCTGGATTCTCAGAAGAACGCGAAATTCAACTTCTCATATATCGATGCATCCGGGTACGTAAATCCTCTCATTGCTGAGGCAGTTGGTGGCAAATTAACAACCGATAGCGAAAAGGCGATTGCCGCGGTGAAATCTGGCGAGTTGGAGGCCTTCTTCTACTTCCCGAAAGACCCGACAAAGGAGGCAATCCGCACCTATGGAAAAGATGGTGGGATTTTCAATAATGGAAAGTACTCAGCAGTAGCGAGTCAGATATTGAAGTTGAGCGCAGAGAATGCGTTGGGGGATAAGACTCTCTCAACTTTGGCAACAGAGAAATTCAAAATTAAGTCTGCCACTTTCAAGGATGGGAAAGCATCGGGCAACCTTGGAGATGCGATCCCGCCATTACTCTTCCTTCTTATTTTCTACTTTGTAATTCTTCTCTTGGGAAATCAGATGTTGACTAGTACTCAGGAAGAAAAAGAAAATCGAGTCACAGAGATAATTCTTACAACCCTCAATCCAACAACGCTGGTTATGGGCAAGGTGATCTCTCTCTTCGTTATTGGATTGACTCAGATGGCGGTTTTCACTATTCCGGTTGTGGTTGCGTATGCCTTCTTTAGAAAAGATTTACACCTTCCAAACCTCGATCTATCTTCCCTTAACTTCTCGCCTCGTCCAATGACCATTGGCCTGCTCCTACTCATCGCGGGCTTCACTCTCTTCACGGGGACATTGGTTGCCGCGGGGGCGATCATGCCTACCGCTAAAGAGGCGGGACAGATATTTGGAGTAGCGGTAACACTCCTATTTATTCCTTTCTGGATCGTCTCTCTCGTCGCGTCTGATCCGAACGCATTGATTGTTCAAATTTTCACCTACTTCCCGTATTCAGCACCGGTTACGGCGATGATTCGCAATGGCTTAGGGTCCTTATCAAATCTTCAGGCGACGATTGTCATTGCCGAACTCTTCATATTGGGAGTTCTCGTCCTGCGTTTTGCTGTCCGTCTCTTTCGATATGGTTCGATGGAGTACACAAAAAGGGTCTCCGTACTCACTATCTTCAGAAAGAAGTAGTGGTAATTCTTATCTGAACACACTGGTATAGGTGGAGAATAAAGATATGAAATCTCGAAAGTCTGTTGCGATAATGGGAATATCGGCCCTCTCAGTTGCACTTCTTTTAAGTGGGTGCAGTTCAAAGAGTCCAACATCTTCGCCGACACCGACTTCAACTATTAGCATCACCCCCTCGGCAACCCCGAGCCAATCTCCAACGGTGGAGATGAGAACCTTGGCTCAGTATTGGGTGGCTGACACATCTAGAGGGTTCCGTCTCTTTCGTGAGTTCGTTCGAATTGCTCCAACGCCAGACCCGATAACGGCCTCTCTGAGAGAACTCGTAACACATAAGCCGGTGGATTCCGACTACGAAAATCTCTGGCCCGCTGATACCAAGATCAATTCAGTTCTCGTTGCAGGTGATTCTGCGATAGTTGATCTCACCTTTAGCAAACTTAATGTCGGCGCAGAATCAGAGTCCTTGGCCATCGCTCAATTGGTATGGACTGCGACCGCTGCTGATACTTCAGTTAAGAAGATTTCACTGACAGTGGATGGTAAGAGAGTTGAATCCCTTGCAGGACACGCGGATGCAACGAAACCCTTTACTCATGGCCTTACCTACGAAGTTCTCGCGCCCGTCTGGATTACTTCTCCCACTGAGGGTCAATCGGTGAATGCCGTGGGATTCACGCTTAGCGGGATGGCCTCCACCTTTGAAGCCAATGTTGCATGGAAAGTTTACAGAGATGGCAAGTTGATCAAACAGGGATCAACGACTGCCGCCGAAGCTGCACCGGCTTGGAAGCCATGGAGTATTGCCATCTCAGGATTGGCCCCAGGCAAGTATCTATTTATGGCCATGGAGTATTCGGCAAAAGATGGATCACTTGTGGCCCAAGATTCAAAGAATGTGGTACTTAATTAATTCCTAGGAAACTCGGATCTCCACTCTTCTGTTGAGTGCTCTTCCAGCAGCTGTGTTGTTATTGCCCACTGCTTGGGTCTGGGCACGGCCAGCGTTTTTGATCGTGACTCCCGTTCCTTTGAGTTTGAGGGTCATATAGTTCTTCACGGCTTTCGCACGATTGTTTGAAAGGGTGATCCACGAGGCTTTGCTTCCTTGAGTATCCACGTAGCCCCAAATTTCAAGGACCGTGTAGCCATGCTGAATTATTACTGCGGCAACTTGATCCAGAATCTTCGTGGCCGGTCCTATAAATTTATATGAATCGGTATTGAAGTTGATATTGGCAAGTGAAATCGGATCTTTGGAGAGGCTCACCGGAGTCTGAGGCGACTTCAAGCCGTCTTTTCCGACTGATTGAACTTTGACTAGATCCTTCGGACCGACAATCTGCTGAAGGTCGTAACTACTGGTGGTTCCTCTCGCAATGAACTTTCCGTTTTCGTAGAGTTCAAATCCAATCGCATTGCTTGGCAGCACCGTTAAGAATTTCTGATGGACTGGAACAATTTGATTGAGTGCAATCTTTTTCTGAGGTGCTGTTACCACGATCTTTCCATTTGCGATGAGATCAGGTGGTGTTTCCACGATTGGAGCACCGATAAAGATGGCATAAAGCGTGACGTTGGAGTTGAGATCGTAAATGCTTCCAACGAGGTAGGAAGTGCCGGATCTATTTGCTTTGGTGTTCCACCCGCCAAAGGTGTAACTGGTTCTGCTCAGCCCGCCGGTATTCTCGGCGAGCTTGACCAACCCTGAGCCAACGGTCGGTGCGGGGACTGAACCGCTGGTATTGGAATTTCCAAGGTAGGTAATCGTGAAAGAGGTGGACGGAGACCAGATTGCATACATTGTGACGTTTGCCACGAGGTTGTAATTTGCGCTCACGGGGTAGGACGTTCCCGATCCATCAGTCTTTAGGTTCCAACCGCCAAAGACGTATCCGCTTCTGACCAGGAGTCCGCCATTGCTTGCCAATGTCACCGAGCCCATTCCGACTGTTGGCGTTGGGGCCAGACCGCCCGTACTGCCGTTGCCAGCGTATGTAACCGAATACACCGTGGTTCCTCCGCTCCACATTGCATAGAGAGTCACGTCCGGTGGCCTGTGGAGCGACTCCACCAGTATTGGTATTTCCCGCATAAGTAATCGTGTAAATAATGTTGATTGGACTCCACACCGCATAAAGGGTGACATCGGCAAGAAGTGTGTAATTACTTCCAACGGCATATGGGGTTCCAGTTCCGCCGGCAGATGTATTCCATCCACCGAATGTGTAACCGCTCTTCAATAGCGATCCGCTATTTGTTGCCAGAGTTACCGACCCAGAGCCAATTGTTGGCGTAGGAGCGACACCCCCTGTGTATCCATTTCCGGAGTAGATGATTGTATAGATATTAATTACCGGAATCCAGACCGCGTAGAGGGTGATGTCTGCTACCAAGTTGTAGTTGCTTCCAACTCCATAAGGAATACCCGAACCATCGGCCTTTGTATTCCACCCACTAAAAGCAGCGCCGGTCTTTACGAGCGAACCAGAATCTGTCGCAAGGATTACAGACCCAGAACCAATCGTCGGAGATGGCACAGAACCGCCAGTGGAGCCGTTGCCCATATATGTAATCGTGTAACTATTTATTCCAGTGAACCAGACCGCATAAAGGGTGATATTTGCGTTTAATGTGTAAGGACTTCCGACGGCGTAGGGAGTACCCGAACCGTCAATTGCCGTGTTCCAACCTCCGAAGGTGGATCCGCTCTTGACGAGCGAACTGCTGTTTGTGGCGAGGGTGACTAGACCAGAACCTACGGTGGGATTTGGTACCGCACCTCCCGAGAAGCCATTTCCGTTATACGTAATTGTGTAAATAATGTTTGGATTCCAGACCGCTGTTAGTGTCACATCACTAGTGATTGGAAAAGTCTGGCCCGGCGCGTAAATAACAAGACCCCCCAGGGCCCACCCACCAAAGGTGAAACCTGTTTTTACCAAGGTGTTTGGTCCAGAGACGATGACCGTCCCACCCGAAAAATAGGCGGTTGGATCGATCGGCGCTGTTCCTCCCGTAAATCCATTTCCGTTATACGTCACGGTGAAAGTTTTCGGTACCCACGCGGCGTAGAGGGTTACATCGGCAATAAGGGTGAAGGAACTTCCGACAACGTAGGGAGTACCAGAACCATCTGCTGCGGTATTCCAGTTGTTATAGCTATTTCCCGTGTTGACCAAGGCCCCACTGTTGTAGGCGAGAGTGACCGGTCCTGACCCCACCGTGGGGGTCGGCACGACTCCGCCGGTAGAGCCATTGCCGTCATAGGTAATCGTGAAGGCATTCGGCACCCAGAGTGCATACATGGTGACGTTGGCGATTAAGTTATAGCTAGCGCCCAAGAGGTATGTGACACCCGAGCCATCGGCTTTTGTATTCCAACCACCCAGATGATTTGAGCTCTTTACTAGGCTTCCCGAATTGGTCGCAAGAAGAACAGAGCCCGCGCCCGTAGTTGGATTAGGAGCAGAGCCACCTGAATTCCCATTGCCGTCATATGTGATTGTGTAGACAATGTAGGAACTACCAACTGCGTACGGAACTCCTAAACCATTCGCCTTCGTGTTCCATCCGCCAAATGTATACGCGCTCTTTACCAGCGATCCAGTATTTGTTGCGAGAGTAACTATTCCCGAGCCAATCGTTTGCGCTGGTACTGCGCCACCTGAATTACCGTTGCCGTTATAGGTGACTTTGAATTTGGGATTGGCAGTCCATAGGGAACACAAGGTCGTGTCGCCACGAATAACAAAGCTGGTACCGACTGTTGTTATAGCTGGGCAATTGCTCCATCCGTTGAAGGTGTATCCAGTTTTAAGCAATGTTCCAGCGCCTAAGACAAAGACCACATCGCCTGACGAGTAAGGATTGAGGATGTCCACGGGTGGCGTCCCAGAAGTTGTTTGGAATGGAAAATAAGTGACGGTGTAGGTGATATTTGCAACCCATACTGCGGTCAAAACTGTGTTACTAGTAATTGGAAATGTCTGTCCTGGCTGAAAAACAGTCAATCCTCCAAGGGCCCAACCATTGAAATGAAAGCCTGAGTAGTTTGATGCTGGCGCTGCTCCAACTGTGACTGTCGCATTGGGAACGTATGCTGTGGAGTCAATCGGAACCGCTCCGCAGGAGTTCGAACAATTCCCATCGTAGATAACGGTAAAGGAGTCTGGAATCCAGACGGGCAGCAAATCATGCGAAGTTACAATTACAAAGGTGGTTCCATAAATTATCTGAGTATCGAAATCTTTCCAGCCGCCAAAGTGATAACCAGTTTTGAGCAAGGTGTTCTGCCCGAGAACTGTGACTGTTGCCCCCGAAACATATGGACTATTACCGTCGACGGGTGGTGCACCAGATGTGCTATCTCCAGCAAGGTATGTAACGGTGTAAGGATTCTTGGTCCACCGTGGACAGAGGAGAGTGTTGCCCATGATCGTAAAAGTGGCTCCGTAATTATTTTGAATGACGCAGTCCTGCCAACCTCCGAACGTGTACCCAGTTTTAAGAAGAGTTCCTGCGCCCAGGACTGTGACAGTTGCACCAGATGAGTAGGTGTTTGGGTCTATTGGTGCGGCACCGGAGGTTTTCCCATCATCCCTATAAGTAACCGTGAGAGTCGCGCTCGCACTCCAGAGGGCCGTTAAAGTCGTGTTTCCCAAAATCGAAAAAGTTGCACCAGGTTGATACGTGACTAAGGGGCTAGCTCCGCCTCCCGTTGCCCAACCGCCAAATGTGTATCCAGTTCTGAGCATTCCGTTCTGACCCAATATGGTGACCGTGGCATTTAATACATATCCTGCTCCATCTGTCGGGGGAGCTCCTCCTGTATTTCCGTTTCCTGAATACGTCACCGAGAAAGTGGCTAAATTCCACACTGCAGTCAAAGTCGTGTCTTGGGTAATTGCAAAAGATGTCACGACGGTGGGTCCCATACCTGTAGGCATGGACCAACCGCCAAATGTGTAGCCAGTCTTATATAGACCGTTCTGCCCTGCGACGGCGACCGTGGCACCGGATGTATAAGGAGTGGAATCAGTTGGGATGGAACCACCTGATTGCCCGTTGCCATTGTAAGTAACCATGAAGGTGGTGTGGAATGCCGCAAAAGTACTCGGTGCGCCAGCGAAGACCGACATTAAAAGACCCAAGACCACCACCAGTGGAATCGCTCTGCGGAGGCGCGAAAGATATTGCTTATTCATGGTTCCAACCCTTCTCCGCGGAGTGGAAATTTTTGAGAGTACTCCAAAGGGGTCCCAATAGATATGGCATAGGCAAACAACTACTGACCAATGTGAATTTTGGATTTCGTTTGAGCGTGTCGCGAATCACTTGGGAGGTGGGAGTTCTACCGTTTTCTCGTCAGGTCCCTACGAGCACAACTACACATGATTCGGAGCCGGTTTGTCCTCTCAGACCAGTAAGAAGACCTACGTTCTTGACACCAGTGTCCTACTGGCAGACCCCGGCGCGCTCACGCGATTTGCGGAGCATGAGGTCATCATCCCGATCGTGGTTATCGGTGAGTTAGAGTCAAAGCGCGACCATCCCGAACTCGGCTTCTTTGCCCGGGCAGCCCTCCGGGCCCTGGATGAACTCAGAGTTACTCATGGCCGTCTCGACCAGCCCCTGCGTGTGACCCCCGAGGGCGGCACCCTCTCGGTCGAACTCAACCATTCCGATATGGGCTCCTTGCCCCAAGGCTTTCTCCGCGACGGCAGCAACGACTCCCGGATCCTTGCCACTGCCCGGAACCTGATGGCCGATGGCCGGACCGTCATTCTCGTCAGCAAGGACCTGCCCCTGCGGGTGAAGGCATCCGCCGTCGGAGTTGAGGCCCAGGAGTACCTGGCCGAGTTGGCCTTATCCAGCGGTTGGACAGGGATGACTGAGCTAACCGTCGGGGCGGGACTCATCGATGAGCTTTACTCCAACGACCGAGCAGAGCACGAGATCGCCCACACCCTGCCTTGCCATACCGGAGTCGTCCTTCACTCCGAAAAGGGAAGTGCTCTTGCTCGAGTGACTCCCGATAAAGATCTCCAGTTGGTCCGGGGAGATCGGACTGCCTTCGGGCTTCACGGTCGAAGTGCCGAACAACGGGTCGCACTCGATTTACTTCTTGATCCTGAAATCGGAATTGTCTCCATGGGCGGTCGGGCCGGAACTGGCAAGAGTGCACTCGCACTCTGCGCCGGACTTGAAGCGGTGATGGAGCGACGGCAGCAGAAGAAGGTTCTTGTCTTCCGCCCTCTCTATCCCGTCGGCGGACAGGAGCTCGGATATCTGCCCGGAAGTGAGGGCGAGAAAATGTCGCCATGGGCCCAAGCAGTTTTTGACACTCTTGGGGCACTCGTTAGTCAGGCAGTGATTGACGAAATTCTTGATCGCGGCCTCATTGAAGTTTTACCGCTTACTCATATCCGCGGTCGCTCACTTCACGACTCCTATGTGATCGTCGACGAGGCCCAATCGCTAGAAAGGGGCGTATTACTTACGGTTCTCTCTCGGATCGGTCAGGGTTCAAGGGTGGTCTTGACCCATGACGTTGCCCAACGGGACAACTTGAGAGTCGGACGGCACGATGGTGTCGTCGCAGTAGTTGAAACTTTGAAGGGTCACCCACTTTTTGCTCACGTCACCTTGACTCGGAGCGAGCGCTCGCCGATTGCCGCCCTCGTGACCGAAATGCTGGAGGGTCCGATCTCTTCTTAGTCAGTTTGAGTTATTCTGATTTTCACCATCGGGCACCAATTGGCACCAGCGGCGCTCAGGAAACGTCCAGGAGAGTCCAAAAAAGGCTGAAGAGGTACTTCACACTCACATTTCAGACATATCAGACTTCACCCTGTGCGACCTGGGCTTTTACTTTTCCACAGAGGATGATCTTTTTATAATTTTACGGCTTACGCGTAAATAGATTTGCACTAACTAGGTCATATTGCGACCCTAAAGCCTTCCCCCCACCCCCAGAAGCCCTTGACGGGCTCCTATCGGGTTGACCAGAGATCAATAGAGAGTGAAAGGAGACGTTAGTGAAATTGAGGAGTTCGATTATCCGATCGATATTCGCCCCCGCCACTATAAAAAGGCGCCTTCGTCGAGTCATCAACCGATCCCTGGCGGCCTGGTTGAGTATTGCCGGCCTTATTTTGATCGCTAGCATTCAACCAAGTGCTAACGCCCTCGAATTTCCTACGGTCACCCACGTCCTCCTCCCTGACTCGGCTGCCTTGACCGCCCAACCAGACACAACCGTCGCTCTCTTTACCCAATTGCGGACAACGGCGGTTGTTAACGCCGATGAGATCGCCCTTGCTTCTCTGGAGAGTAGTCAGATTGAAATGGCCCGCACCGGTCCCGGCGCACAGAGTGTTGCTAAAGAGATCATGGCCACTGATTACAACTGGAACTCCAGTCAGTTCGGATGTCTAAAAACTCTCTGGACTAATGAGAGCCACTGGAATTACAAAGCTCATAATTACAGTTCGGGTGCCCATGGAATTGCCCAGGCATTTCCGGCAGAGAAGATGGAAGTTATTGCCACTGACTGGCGGACCAACCCGGTGACCCAGATCCGTTGGGGACTTCGCTACATTGATCTCCGCTATGACACCCCATGTAAGGCGCTCACAAATTTCAACAGGAATAATTCCTACTAATTTTCTGCTAGTAGGAATTAGTCGGGACGTTTACCGATCGATAAGGGCTTTGACATTTCGGCATAGAAATCATTTCCCTTATCGTCAATGACGATGAAGGCCGGGAAGTCGACGATCTCAATTTTCCAGACCGCCTCCATTCCCAGATCTTCATAATCCAGGACCTCTACCTTCTTAATGCAGTCCAGGGCCAGACGGGCGGCAGGACCGCCGATGGAGCCGAGGTAGAAACCGCCGTAGCTCTTGCAGGCATCGGCCACGGCCTTAGAGCGGTTCCCCTTGGCCAGCATGACGAGGGAACCTCCATGGGACTGGAAGTAATCAACATAGGAATCCATCCGGCCAGCGGTGGTTGGTCCAAAGGAGCCGGAGGCATAACCTGCCGGCGTCTTGGCCGGACCCGCGTAGTAGACCGGGTAGTCGCGCAGATATTGTGGAATTTCCTGCCCTGCCTCCATCGCTGCCTTGATCTTGGCGTGGACCAGATCCCTTGCAACGACCAAGGTTCCGGTTAATGAGAGCCGCGTCTTGACGGGGTATTTGCTCAATTCGGCCCGGACCTTATCCATGCCCTGATTGAGGTCGATCGTGACGAGGCCCTCATCGCCTTCGATGAAGTGGGCCGTTGCTGGGTCTGGCAGGAAGTGGGCGGGCTCGCGTTCGAGGTTCTCGAGGAAGATCCCCTCCTTGGTGATCTTGGCCTTTGCCTGGCGGTCGGCCGAGCAGGAGACCGCGATGGCGATCGGGAGCGATGCACCGTGACGGGGTAGGCGGATGACTCGAACATCGTGGCAGAAATACTTGCCGCCAAACTGTGCGCCAATACCAAGAGTTCGCGTGAGTTTGAGGACCTCCTGCTCCATCTCAAGATCACGGAAGCCGTGAGCGTCCTGGGCATCTCCAGAAGTGGGGAGTGAATCCAGATATTTAGTGCTGGCCAGTTTTGAAGTCTTCACTGTGTACTCAGCACTGGTGCCGCCGATGACGATGGCCAGGTGGTAGGGAGGGCAGGCTGATGTGCCGAGTGATCGTAATTTCTCCTCTAGCCAGATATAGAAACTTGTCGGGTTGAGAATCGCTCTCGTCTCTTGGTAGAGGAAGGATTTATTTGCGCTGCCGCCACCTTTTGCGATGAAGAGGAATGAGTACTCATCGGGATGGTCGGTATCGGCGTAAATCTCAACTTGGGCGGGAAGATTATTGCCCGTGTTCTTCTCTTCCCACATCGTCACGGGAGACATCTGCGAATACCGCAGATTAAGGCGGGTATAGGCATTGTAAATTCCTTCAGAAATAGCCTTCTCGTCCTTGCTCTCAGTCAGTACGTGCTGACCTTTCTTCCCCATGACGATCGCAGTTCCAGTGTCCTGGCACATAGGCAGGACACCGCCGGCAGAGATATTGGCATTTTTCAATAGATCCAGGGCAACAAAGCGATCATTTGGCGAGCTCTCTGGATCATCGAGAATACTGGAGAGCTGCTGAAGATGGGCGCCTCTTAAATAATGCGAAATATCGTGCATCGCGATTTCAGAGAGACGAGTAATTGCTTCGGGGGAGACTTGGAGAAATTCTCTATCGCCGAGTCGCACGGTTGTAATACCTTCAGAACCGAGGGAGCGATATTCCGTCTTATCTTCGCCAATAGGGAGGATCTCGGAATACTTGAATTCTGGGCTCATGAGTGTGGCTTAATCCCTTCGAGTTTTGCGCGTGCACCGTCCAGCCATTCTTGGCAGATATTTGCTAATTCTTCGCCCCGCTGCCAGAGCGCAAGTGATTCCTCAAGTGTGGCGCCTCCAGTTTCGAGGTTATTTACCACCTGCATTAATTCATCTCTGGCGGCTTCGTACGACAGTTTCTTTTCAGCACTCTTTGGATTCTTCTCACTTGGCATGATGTAAATCTACTCTCAACTTTCAGTTACGACAGCGCCTATTTCTCCAAGAGCAAGGCGAAGTCGGAGTTTTTCTCCGATTTCTAGATTCTTCGGATCCCGAGCTATTCGCCCGTCCAGGTGCTGGACAACTGCATATCCGCGATCCAGTGTGGACTGCGGTGAGAGCGAACGAATTCGTGCATATATATGGATTAATTCTTCACGGGCGAGATTGAGTGCATGGGTGGTACTTCGGTGTGATCTATCACGCAATCCTTGGATCACCTCTAATCGCGACGTGATCAGAACCATGGGTTCTTTGAGGACTGGACGCTCTCGAAGAGAGGCGAGCCGCCCTGACTCGAGTTCGATGATATTTGTAAGCCTTCGATAGCCCCTCGCCCGCAACTGATTGATCATCACGAATTCTTCCTCGATATCTGGCACCACTTTTTTCGCAGCATCGGTGGGGGTTGAGGCACGGACGTCTGCAACAAGATCCAGCAGCGGGGCATCTTGTTCGTGGCCGATGGCGCTGACAATCGGCGTCTCACATGAAGCAGCGAGTCGGACCAACCCCTCATCTGAAAAAGGGAGGAGATCTTCGAAGGAGCCGCCACCTCGAGTGATGATGATGACGTCGACTTCAGGATTTGCTTCGAGTTCACGCAGTGCTGCTGATACCTCTATTACTGCGGCAGAGCCTTGGACTGCGACTTCGCGGATTTCGAACTGGACTGCCGGCCAGCGACGTTTTGCATTCTCGACAACATCTTTCTCGGCTGCACTATTGCGCCCGCAGATCAGCCCAACTCGACGGGGTAGAGGTGGGCGTTCTCTCTTCAACTCGAGTGCGAACAACCCTTCGGAGGCGAGGAGTTCCTTGAGGTGCTGAAGGCGGGCAAGTAATTCGCCGATTCCGACCTGTCGAATTTCGCGGGCAGAGAGTCCCAGTGATCCGTTCTTTGTGTAAAAGGAGACCTTGGCGAGTATGACAACTCGAGCATTCTGGGGAAGCGGGGAGACGGTTGCAAGTACGGTTCGATGACACATCACCGAGAGGCTCATATCTACGCTGGTATCTCGCAGGCGCATAAAGGCCATATCCGTGCGCTGATTTATTTCTGAGATTTCCCCTTCAATCCATATCGGCCCAAGACGCTCGATGTAACCTTTGAGCGCTTCAGAAACCACGCGTACGGGCGCCGGGGATTCAGCTGAAGTTTCGAGCACGCATTGATCCTAATAGACTCGGCAGGTGTCCAAGAAGGTTCTACTCGCTGCTCCGCGTGGATACTGCGCTGGGGTAGATCGGGCAGTGATCTCGGTGGAGAAGGCGCTTGATCTCTACGGCGCTCCGGTTTATGTCCGCAAACAGATCGTCCATAACAAGCATGTCGTAGCCACGCTAGAAGCTCGTGGTGTCATCTTCGTCGATGAGACCGATGAGGTTCCAGAGGGTGCACTGGTCGTCTTCTCGGCGCATGGTGTCTCGCCCCAAGTTCATATCGATGCAGCTGCACGAAATCTTCGGACGATTGATGCAACCTGCCCCCTTGTTACAAAGGTTCATCATGAGGCGAAACGGTTTGCTTCGGAGGATATTGAAATACTTTTAATCGGCCACGAAGGGCACGAAGAGGTAGAAGGCACCGCCGGCGAGGCCATTGGCAAGGTCCAGTTGGTCGACGGGTTGGAGCATATAAAAGATATCCAAATTAAGGACGAGAATAAAGTTGCCTGGCTATCGCAGACCACTCTCAGTGTTGATGAAACCCTGGCAACAGTGGCAGCGCTTCGCGAGCGATTCCCAAATATTATTGACCCACCCAGTGATGACATCTGTTATGCAACGCAGAATCGCCAGGTGGCAATTAAGCAGATTGCTCCTCTTGCGGATTTGGTTCTTGTCGTCGGTTCCACCAACTCCTCTAATTCTGTGAGGTTGGTTGAAGTGGCCAAGGAGTACGGCACCCCCAACGCTTACCTGATCGATTTTGCAGCAGAAGCAAAGGATGAATGGCTCGAAGGCGTGGAGACAGTCGGCGTTACAAGTGGCGCGTCGGTTCCTGAGATTCTGGTCAAAGACCTTCTTGCCTGGCTCGCAGCACGCGGATATGGAGATATCGAAACTGTCACAGCGCGGGAGGAATCTCTACTTTTCGCCCTGCCTCATGAATTACGTAAAGACCTCAAGGCCGTAGGCCAGGAGAAGGTCACACATATTCGCTAATCAAGAGAGCTTAAAGGCTGGTTTAAAAACTATGTGGCAACTGTGGCCTGGGCCCAGCTCCGACATTTCCATACCGATGATTGGTTATTGAGACACTCTGCTCCAGGAGCCAGCGCGGCATTTCAACGGCGCCATTCTGTGCGAGTGGTCGCGAATCAACGCTGGTTCCTTGATTGAGCAAGGCGAGTGTCGGAGGGGTCGTAGCAGAGAGCCAACGGACCTTATCCAGTGCCAAGTCCCGAGCTAGTAAATCTTCCTCACTCTCGATCCGCGCAGATGGGTAGTTCTCTATGAAAGTTGCTGCGCTCCATTCAACAGAGGTGGAGCTCTCATGAATCACCCATGTGATGTACTCGATCCACTCCTTGCTCACATTGTTATCAATGCGGACGAGAATCCCTCTACGAGATGGAAGGTAGCGCTGGTAGTTTCGCTCGACCTTCAAGCCGGTCGCATCAATCGCGTTCTGACCGATGGAGTCCCACCATCGTTTTGAGGTTGAAATTGCTTCGGTAGACGAAGTGAGGATCTCCCAACTACGTAAATTGTTAAGGTAATTAGTTCCACCAGCCTTGGATGTTGGCCCCACGCTACTTCGCTTCCAACCTCCGAAAGGTTGCCGATTCACAACGGCGCCAGTTATCCCTCGGTTTACGTATAGATTTCCTGCCTCCACTGTAGCAATCCACTCTTCGCACTCTTCTTCATCCAGTGAATGGACTCCAGCTGTTAGGCCATAGTGGACTGAGTTCTGCCAGAGAAGAGCAGTTGAAAAATCGGGTGCGGCCATAACTCCAAGAACCGGGCCGAACCATTCACTCTGATGGCTCCACGAACCGGGAGCAACACCCAGCTTCACCCCCGGACTCCAGAGATACCCGCCCTCATCCAATTGTTTAGGTTGGACCAACCAACTCTCGCCATCATCAAGAGTGGTGAGTGCTCGAAGTAGCGAACCTGTTGGTGGGTGGATGACTGGACCAACAGCCGTTGAATAATTCCTGCCCGCACCAACAGTCAAACTCTCCACTGCATCCTTCAACTGAGCTAAGAATGAGGGGTTCTCATAAATACTTCTCTCAACAATTGCCAGACTTGCCGCACTACACTTCTGACCTGCATGACCGAAGGCAGATTGCACGAGATCTTTAACAGCGCTATCTATATCAGCGCTTGCGGAGAGAAGGATTGCATTTTTTCCACTCGTCTCAGCCATCAATCGGATCTCTGGCTTCCAGGAGGTAAAGAGCGCGGCGGTATCAAATGCTCCCGTGAGGATGACGCCATTGACGCCCTCGTGGGTAACTAGGTGCTTCCCATCCTCGTCATCGCGCGTTGTCACAAACTGAAGTACTTCCCGTGGAACTCCTGCGCTCCAGAGTTGATTGACGATCTGCCATGCCACCGCCACCGTCTCTGGGGCAGGTTTGAGAATGACAGCATTTCCGGATGCAAGTGCGGCGCAGACGCCACCCATCGGGATGGCATACGGAAAGTTCCAGGGTGGGACCACGAGGACGACCTCAAGAGGCGTGGAGCCCTCAAACCGATGGAGGGCAGAGAGGGCGTAATAGCGGGCAAAATCAATGGCCTCGCTTACTTCAGGATCAGCTTCAGAAACGGTCTTCCCTGAGTCACGGGACATGAGGGCGATGGTCTCAGCGCGTCCAGACTCCATAATTTTTGCGGCATCGCCAAGAATTCTTGCCCGTTCCTGCGCGCCAAGTGACTCCCATTGCGCGCCGCTGGTGTGGGCGGTAGAAACTGCACGATCAATATCGTCTTTAGTAGCGATGGAATATGTGTACCAAGGCTTCCCATCCTCGCTCGGGTCGATTCCTTCTTCTTTCTCAGTGCGGAAGATTTCTTCTCCGTTGATCTGAAGAGGGATTCGTAAATCAAAATCAATGTATTTCTCAACGAAGGCAGATTGAAGGGAGGTGCGAAACTTAGGATTTGTCGGATCGCCATCACTTTGATTGAGGAAGCGCCCTCCGTCAAAAGATTTTGCGCTGTCTTCTCTGATCAGAAGGTGCCGGCGAGATTCTGTAGAAATCGTGTGCCGTTCTGACACGGCATCCAGGAATCGCTTCTCCTGCTCTCTGTACTTCTCGTTATTCACTTCCATATCAAAGGAGGCACGCAAGTAGTTCTCAGTGGACGTATTCTCATCAAGACGTCGAACCAGATAGGCAACCGCAGCGGGGAAATCATCGTGACGCGTCACAGGGGTATAGAGAAGGACGCTTCCAGTTTGGGCGGCTACGGCAAGCGCTTCCGCGTTGGCCATGCCTTCGAGCATTTCAATATCGATCTGGTCAAGGACTCCACGAACTTTGCCGACTTCAATCGCCCACGCAAGGTGGAAGAGGTTGTGGCTTGCAATGCCGATTCGTACCGCTTTGGAATGCTCCGGGTCGAGAGCTACGTCAATGAGACGGGCGTAACTCGCATCGACATCAGACTTGCTCTCATATGGGGCCGGGACCCAGCCGTGCAACTCGGCCTCGGCCTTCTCCATCGCCAAATTGGCCCCTTTAACCAGGCGAATCTTGACGCTCCCACCATTCTTTTCGAATCGATCCTTCGCCCATTCAACAAGTTCGGCAAATACGGAGTGAGATTCAGGCAAGTACGCCTGGAGGACTATTCCAGCGCTTAACCGCTCAAATTCAGGCTCGCTCAGCAATTTCTTGAAGACAGCTACCGTAATCTCAAGATCTCGAAACTCTTCCATATCAAGATTGATAAAGGTGTTGGTCCGCATTGATTCACGGTAGAGATTTCGCAATCTCTCAGAGACCCGCTCTATTGACCCAAGATAATCAATAGTGACCAGTTGGCTCGCTATGGAGGAAATCTTTACCGAAGCATAATTCACTTCAGGGCGTTGAATCATCTCGATCACCGATGCCAGTCTCTGCTTGGCTTCATGCTCACCAAGCACTGCCTCGCCCAATACGTTGATATTGAGGCGCGCCTCTTCATCATTTCTACGATTAATGTGGCGGCTCAAAGGCGAATTCTCTGCAGGGAGAATAATTCCGTTGGCAGCCATGCGAACTCTCTTATGAACGAGCTTCATCACGAGCGTTGGGAGAAGGTAGGAGACCAGACTTGCGGCTTTGATTCCTACGTAATCAAAAGTGCCTAGACCTGAGCGACTAGCGATCTTGGCGCTTCTCCGTAGAGTGCGTGCGGCATGCTTCATCGAACTCATCCGCATCACTTCGTCGGTGAGGGACATGGTCAGTGCAATTGCTGCGGGATCTTCTAAGAGTCGTGCGAATCTCTTTCGGTTTGCTTGATCTCTTCGATTTCGAGTTCTATTTGACTCATTTATGAGGTCGGCTACTAATGAAGTGGTGCTGCTTGCTAGATGGTCGATATCACCATGTGTCTCAAACGGCTTTGACAACTCTGTCTTCCCTTCTTACAGAGCAATACTAGGTCTTATTTCAGCGGCCTATCTCAGATCTATGGAGAAGGACCAAGGGCCCTCGAATTCGAGGGCCCTTGGTCCTTCTCCATAGATCTGAGATAGGCCGCTGAAATAAGACCTAGT
>JACPZY010000086.1 GCA_016195215.1 Actinomycetota bacterium
AATTCAAATTCCTTGAGGAGAGGAAACCACTCGCGCGCCATAACTCTGAGGCGACGGAGATCTCTTTCGTGAGACTCGCTTCTATCATTTCGCTTTGATCCCCACGTATAGGGAGCGCCTCGACCTCCGATAGCGAGTCTGTTATCGGTGGTGCGTTGAGCATAGGTCACCAGATGCGATGCCTCAGCAAATGTTTCTCGCTCTTTAATCCCAATCTCGTCGAAGACACTCTGCGGAAGAGGCTCGGTGGCAATCATGAGCGAATAAATTGGAACCTGCTGGCGAGTCGCCTCGTGGTACGCCTCGATCGCTCGGATAACAAATTTCGCTTTTATCGCCTTGCCATTCACTGAGACCTTTTTCTTTCGGGAGATCGATGCAAATGTATTTTCAAATATGGCGACCCCGCGATCTTGGAGAGAGTTAGCCAACCCGAGAACCAACGCCGCAGGATTTATTGCCGCGCAGTCTGGGGAATAGAGAGAGCCGAGCGCATCCGACATCGCGATACGCGATCGTGTCTCTTCCTTGTCGAGCAATTTCTTATTACTTTCACTCTCCATTCGTCGCAATTGGCCACCGTTGCGGGCGATCAACAGCGTGCCGCCCTTGTGAAATCCGCAATCAATTTCTTGGCTCGTTACAAAGTCGCCTATTTCATCGATTGAGTTTTTCAAATGGGAATGGAGAGCCTCCACATCTGACTTAGAGAAGCGAGTAAGGAGTGTCTCATCCGAAGCTGGGTACAGGGCAGAAGCCCACCCACCGTTCCTGCCGCTTGCACCCGATCCAACCTGCTCCTTCTCTAGAATCGCGATCTTTAATTTGGGGTCCGCGGTAAGAAGATGGTGTGCGCTCCATAGGCCGCTGAAACCGCCGCCAACAATGAGAACATCCCAACGTTGGTGTACCTCGCCCGGTCTGAATTCCGGACGAGTTAGATCGGACCACCAGAGGCTCATATCCGGTTCTTTGGCCACAGTGAAATATATTCCGGAATTTCAATTCCGGATTTCAAATCCTCTGAGGGGATTGGCTCTCCGTAGGTGCTTAAAATCGGGATTACTCCCGCCCAGATATTTGTGCTGGGTTCGGATTGAGCGTCATGGACATATGAGTTGGAGACTTTGATACTAATTTCATTTAAAGGGAAGGCAAGGACAGATGTTGCCTTCATTTCTTTGCTGGATGGCTCTCGTAGTTCCTTCGCCCGTTCGGGAAAAAGGTGTTCGGTTAGGGCATTTAGCGCGGAGAGTTTTTCTCTATCTGGAATAACGCGGGCGGTGCCGAGGGCCATGAGGGAGTGGTACTGCATGGATGAGTCAAAAGAGGTTCGAGCAAGAACGAGAGCGTCAACGAGCGTGATATTCACACATGCTGGAAGACCAGATGCAAGTGCCTTGAAAAGTCGTGAGGCGGTCGATCCGTGGAGAAGTAATTCATCTCCAAAGGGTGCGCATGCAACAGGGAGCACGAAGGGCTGGTTATCAATAGAGATCGCGACATAGGCAATAATCGCGCGCGCGAGAATTGCCTTTAACGTCGCTTGATCTTCAACCTGCTTATGAGCCTCGCGACGAACTGTGGTCCGGTCAGTTCCCATTACAGAATGATAGAGGCAGCTTTAGTCAGAACAGTTCGGAGGATTGATTCGATTTCGTCGAAGTGGCCCTGATTGGAGATCAGGGGAGGCGCCAATTGGATAACCGGATCCCCGCGATCATCTGCTCGACAGTAGAGGCCGTTATCGAAGAGCGCCTTTGAGAGAAAGCCACGGAGCAATTTTTCGCTCTCTTCAGGGGAGAAGGTCTCTCTTGTGGTTTTGTTCTTGACCATTTCAAGACCGATGAAGTAGCCAGCGCCTCGAATATCGCCAACGATTGGAAGGTCATAAAGTTTCTCAATTGTTGATCGGAATGCATTTTCATTGGCCCGAACGTTCTCGTTTATCTTCTCTCGCTCGAAGATCTCTATGTTCGCCAGGGCTACCGCTGCACCAGCAGGGTGGCCTCCAAAGGTAAATCCATGCAGGAATGAGTTTGTGCCCTTTCTAAATGGTGCATAGAGCCTCTCATTCGCAATCATTGCGCCCATCGGGAAATAGCCAGATGTCATACCCTTGCCGCAGGTGATGATGTCAGGAACTACGTCATAGCGTGTTGATGCGAAGTACTCTCCAATGCGGCCAAAGGCGGTAATGGTTTCATCGCAGACCATTATGACGTCGTACTGGTCGCAAATCGCACGAACGCGTTGCAAATAGCCTGGTGGTGGCGGGAAGCATCCACCCGAGTTCTGAACTGGTTCGATAAATACAGCGGCCACAGAATCAGCGCCTTCAAAGAGAATTGCTTCCTCAATTCGGTTGGCTGCCCACTGTCCGAATTCTTCAAAAGAGTCGCGGTGGTTAAGCGGTGCTCGATAGAAATTTGTATTCGGAACTTTGTGATGGCCGGCAATGAGGGGTTCAAAGAATTGCTTTGCAGCAGGGATGCCGGTGATGGAGAGTGCGCCTTGCGTAGTGCCGTGGTAGG
>JACPZY010000087.1 GCA_016195215.1 Actinomycetota bacterium
AAGATCGCCGCAGTGAAATCCACTCTCCAGAGGCTCAATCCCCTCACACAGGAGGCTCAATACACGGCCCTTTTCACCGAGCTTGTCGGGCTTGAGGCGACTCGGAGGTCGCTGCACGATTTAGCAGTGGGAGAACTCTAATTTTTGAGACTATTAAGGTAGAGAAGGCGAGAATTTAGCGGACTCGTAAGGGTGCGCTAGAGTTTGCGACTGCCTACTAGATTTACCGAAGTAATCCCTGATAGCTCAATTGGCAGAGCAGCCGGCTGTTAACCGGCAGGTTCTTGGTTCGAGTCCAAGTCAGGGAGCAATTCTTTTCGATTCTCTTCAATTGCCTCTACCCTTTCCATATGGTTTTCTTGATGCCTTTTTGGCGGAGAAGTTTCCGATCCATGGTTTCTTCGTGGCGCAGCCAGAGTCCTGGGATCCGGGTTATCCGTCTCTGGCTTGGTGTCACCTGGATTTATGCGGGATGGGATAAGGCAAGTGACCCAGGCTTTCTGGATAAGGCAAGCGCGACATATATTGGAAGGCAGCTAGCGGGCTATGCCTCCAATTCACCCGCTGGTTTCATTTTTCAGCGACTTATAGCTGATGCCCTTGTGGTGGGTCTCTTTGTGATGATTGTTGAATTTGCGATCGGTCTAGCGACTCTCTTCTGGGTTGCTCCAACGCTGGCAGCTTTCGCTGGATTTGCGATGTCCCTTGGGTTATGGACAGCTGCAACCTGGCATGTAAAACCGTACTTCCTGGGAAGCGATAGCGCTTACGCAGTTCTATGGCTCGCATACTTTCTTACACTCGTAGGCAGGCGGCGTAGGGTAGATCTCTCCCTTGACCGACGTGGTGCGATGCGGGTGGGCGCTCTGGGCGCGATTGCCCTGCTAACAACGGGATTAGGACGGTATTTCTCTAAATCGAGTTCGATAGTGAAGATTGGAACGCAGAAGGGTTCGACGTCGGATTCAAATCACATTATTAAATTAGCCGACCTCTCTGTGGGGGGAACATACGAATTTGCCGCAAGCAGCGGCGTACCATCCGTGCTCTTTCGTACGAGTCAAGGCGTCTTCGCATATTCTGAGATCTGCACCCACCAAGGATGCACTGTCGCGTATTCTCCAGCAGATAAATTGCTGGTCTGCCCCTGCCATCAATCAATCTTCGATCCGTTTGATAGTGCAAAGGTCCTCAGCGGGCCTGCGCCATCCCCACTTGCCAAGATTAAAGTAGCTATCAAAGGTGACTGGGTAGTCCAGGCTTAGCCTTTCTGAAACGAAGGCGCATTAGGTAGACTCTCATTGAATTATCAGCCTTTTCTTGGTCCACCTTCCTTCGAATTGGCTAAATTGCTCCTCATAGTTCTCCTCCGAAAGGTCATGACATATGCCTGCGCTGCTAAAGAATTTCAAAACTACTTTCCACCGATCAAGCGGAGTGAAAATTGGTATTGGCTTTCTGATGGGCGCGACCATTGCGGGCGGAGTGGCCACTGCTGTAACGCCGTCCTCGCCAGCTATCAAGGCCTGCGTCGATAATAAGACCTCGGCCATGTATTACTCGGCTAATGGCGTCTGCGCGAAGACTCGAACCGCAGTAGACCTTGGCACCGGAAACTTCAGCGTTAAAGCCGTAGCTGCTGCGGTAACTCCTAGCGTGGTTTCGATAAAGGTTGTATCGGCTCTCGGAAGTGGCACTGGCTCTGGATCGATCATCGGCACAAGTGCAACTTCAAGTTACATTCTGACCAATAACCATGTGGTTGTGGGGGCGGGGAGTACTGGAACGATTACTGTGGAGTTCAATAACGGAGATACATCGCCAGCAACGGTGGTTGGTCAAGACGCGATCTACGACTTGGCCGTTCTTAAAGTCAAAGTTGGCAACCTTCCTGTCATTGCATTTGGTGACTCCTCCAAATTAAGTATCGGTGATCCCGTAGTTGCGATCGGTTCGCCACTTGGTCTAGCAAGCACCGTGACCAGCGGAATAGTTTCTGCATTAAATCGTCCAATTACAACTGGGGAAGTTGGATCCGAGTCATATATTGATGCGATCCAGACAGATGCTTCGATTAATCCCGGCAATTCCGGTGGGGCTCTCCTGGATTCACAAGGCAGGATGGTGGGTGTCAATTCGGCCATCGCCACACTCACTTCTGGAAGCACCAGCGGAAGTATCGGCCTGGGATTCTCAATCCCGATAAATGAAGCAAAGCGAATTGCCAATGAGTTAATCGCCACAGGCACGTCTACCAGGCCCGTACTCGGTGTGGTTTTCGATACCAATTTCACGGGTGTTGGAGCGAAGATTCTTCGAGTAACGGAGGGTGAGGGAGCTGCCCTGGCCGGAATACCAGTGGGTTCGGTAATTCGAGCGATAGATGGAGTCAGAATTGCAGACGAGATTGCAACTATCGTCAGAATTCGATCCTATGCGCCAGGATCCGTGGTGTCGGTGACCGTGGATCTACCTACGGGAACATCGAAGACATTTAAAGTTACCCTTGGATCTGCTCTTTCTCAGTGATGTCGAAGTTATAGAAGCGGAGCCGTCAGGATAAGGTGTGGCATGGCAATCTTCCGACTCCATATCTCGCTCCCTGATCGTCCCGGTTCTCTTGGCGCGGTTGCATCGGCAATTGGATTTGCCGGCGGTGATATTCGCGGTCTGGTCGTGATGAAGAGTGAAGCAGGTCGTGGCTACGACGATATAACGGTAGCCATTCCCGGAAGTGATCCAACAGATCTGCTAAATATTCTGGCTGACATTGGGGGAGTTGAAGTCCTCCGCGTCATGCCCGTCGAATAAATTTAGAATAAATCAATTAGCCCAGTTAAAACTCCGCTCTACTGCGTCTCGCCAACGCGCGTATCCACGATTGCGACTCGCCTGTGAACTCTCAGGACTCCACCTGGTAGAAGCTGCAGCGTGCGAACGGATTTCGTCGCTGTCTTTCCAGAAACCGAGCGCTAGGCCGGCACTGTAGGCGGCACCTAGCGCTGTCGTTTCTCTAGTTTGCGGTCTGATCACCTCAATACCCATGACATCGGCCTGCAACTGCATGCAGAGATCGCTTGCGGTGACCCCACCGTCCACCCGCATCTGCTGCATTGGCACCCCGCTGTCGGCGATCATCGCATCCAGGACCTCCTTGGTCTGGTAGCAGATGGATTCAAGCGCGGCGCGAGCGATATGAGCTCGAGTAGTCGCCAGAGTCAATCCGATGATTACTCCTCTAGCCTGGCTCTGCCAGTACGGCGCGAAGAGGCCAGAGAAGGCAGGCACGAAATAGACATCGCCAGTATCAGAAACACTACTCGCGAGAGCGTCTATATCACTTGTCTTTTCGAAAAGACCGATCTGATCGCGGAGCCACTGAATGGCGGCACCAGTGACTGCGACGGAACCTTCGAGTGCATAGTGCACCGGATATTCGCCTAATTTGAATGCAACTGTTGTTAATAGGCCGTTCTTAGAGCGAACGATTTCGGTGCCAGTGTTGAGCAGTGTGAAATTGCCTGTCCCATAAGTTGTTTTGGATTCACCTCGGTTGAAACAGGCCTGACCTACCAAGGCGGATTGTTGATCTCCCAGTATTCCAGCGATGGGAATTCTGCTACCAAAAACCCCAGTTGGGTCTGTTTCTCCATATATCTCGGAGGATGATCGAATTTGTGGGAGAAGTGCCTTAGGAATTTTGAAGATCGTAAGTAATTCATCATCCCAGTCGAGCGTCGCAAGATTCATTAATAGTGTCCGGCTTGCATTGGTTACATCTGTCGCGTGAACTCCGCACTTTATTCCACCAGATAGTTTCCAGAGTAACCAAGAGTCAATCGTGCCGGCCCTGGCCTGCCCCTGTCCTATGGCATCCCTAACCTGCTGGCTATTCTCAATTAACCATTGGATTTTGCTGGCAGAAAAATAGGATGCAACTGGCAACCCGGTGCGCTCGCGGATCAACTCCGCTATATCTGCGGGCAGTTCCGCCAGGCGCTCTCGAGTTCTTGTGTCTTGCCAGACAATGGCATTCTCAAGCGGCATGCCAGTGGTGATATCCCAAATAAGTGCGGTTTCACGCTGGTTTGTAATGCCAATTCCCAGAAGATCTGAGCCGCGCAAGTTGGCTTTCATCAATGCTCGAGCGATAACGGTCTGTGTTGTACTCCAGATTTCGTTTGCATCGTGTTCAACCCAGCCAGGTTGACTCGTAATCTGGCGATGCTCTATCTGATGTGTGGCAATGACTTTGCCTGAGTGGTCAAAGACCATAAAGCGGGTGCTGCTGGTTCCTTGGTCCAAAGCGCCTATATACGACCCGATCACAGTTAATGCCCACCCCACTTAGTTAGTAGATTAGACTCCACTCTAGTATCGACCGAAGTGGAGCTTGGGATGTTTGACCCGCGATTGGGCCCAGAACAGCATCGCGACGCCCTGGCAGCCCTTGCGACAGAGAGATTTGATGTCTTAGTAATCGGTGGGGGAGTGACTGGAGTTGGGGCCGCTCTTGATGCCGCCTCTCGGGGGTTACGCGTCGCTCTCGTCGAGGCTCACGACCTGGCATCCGGTACCTCAAGTCGGTCAAGTAAACTTATTCATGGAGGGCTGAGATACCTCGAGCAGTACGACTTCCGTCTGGTCCGCGAGGCGTTGCAAGAGAGAGAGTCTCTAGTCACTCTGCTCGCCCCCCATCTGGTCAAACCGGTCGCTTTTCTCTATCCGCTTCACGAGAAACTGAAAGACCGAACCTACGTGGGCGCGGGGCTTGCCCTCTACGACGTTCTGCGAGGGTTTCAGCGTGCTCTGCCATGGCACAAGCATTTGAGCCAGAAGAATATTGCTCAGATTGCGCCCTCTCTCCGACAGGATATTGTCACAGGCGCAATTAAATATTTTGATGCTCAGGTGGATGACGCTAGGTACACAATGATGGTGGCACGAACCGCGGCACGGCACGGTGCAGTCATCGCTACGGGTGTTGCTTGTGAATCCCTTATTCGCGAGGGTCAGCGTGTAACCGGGGCAGTGGTTAGAAATCTTGAGAACAGTCAACTCATTAATGTCAAAGCGGGTGTGACCGTGATGTGCGCGGGTGTGTGGAGCGACGAACTGCACGCGAAATTCGGATTGAAGCCGGGATACGAAGTTCGGATGAGCAAGGGTTCCCATATTGTTCTTCCTGGATCTGCAATTAAATCCGAGGCGGGGATCATCCTAAAAACACCGGTGTCGGTTCTCTTTGTCATCCCATGGGAGGATAAATGGATAGTAGGAACAACGGACACTGAGTACACCGGAGATCGTAACGAACCCCTTGCAAGCCGAGAAGATATTGATTACATCTTGGAGCAGGCGAATCGAATTCTTAAACCGCAACTGCGTTTTGAGGACATTATTGGCGTCTACGCTGGACTTCGACCATTGGTCTCTAAGAAGGCAGACGCCTCAACGACGAAATTATCTCGCGAGCACACAGTTGATCGACCTGCTCCAGGATTTGTCAGTATTGCTGGCGGAAAATACACAACATACCGAGTGATGGCGCAAGATGTGATTGACCTTGCGGCAAAGGAGTTGAAGGAGGATGTTTCTAGTTCAATCACTGCGAAATTACCAATAGTTGGTGCTGATGGGTACGCGGCGTTGCTCCAACAGATAACTCTTATTTCCGCGGAAACGGGTTTAGCCGAGAGTGCGATAACGCACCTGCTCAACCGCTATGGCTCTTTGATCAGCGAGATTTTGGAGCTTATTGAGAACGACCCGACCCTTGCCGAGCCTTTATCAAATGATCTCCCATACCTACGTGCTGAAATTCATTACGCGGCAAGCCACGAGGGTGCACGATCTGTTGATGATGTCCTTTCTAGGCGAACACGTATCTCTTTTGAAAGCAGCGAAAACGGACCAGAACTCCTAGATGAGGTTTCGAAAATTATTGCTCCCGTACTTGGTTGGAATCGCGTAGATCGCGCTCATTCGATCGAGAGTTATCGCGTCTTAATCTGGTTCTTACATGGATCGACAACTGGTGCCTTCGTGGGCGTTGGTTTAGGGCTAGTTGTCGGAGTAGGAGTGGTTGAAGGAGTTGGTGTCGGGCTCGGCGTTGGCCCGGGACTTACTTCAAGCAGTACCGGAGATGTGCTAGTTGCATGCGTCCCAGAAAGGTCACTGTAGATAATCCTCCCACTCCAAAGGCCTGCAGGGACTCCCTTAAGAGTCAAGGTCCAGCGACCGCTAGAGGACCTGATGGCACTCTGGGTCGTCCCTGTTGGCAGAGGAACTATTTTATCTGCCACAAACTTTACGGTGCCGGTTACGACGGGCAGACCGGTGGGACGATTCACATCCACGGAGAAAATGATCGGTTTATTTGAGTTAGTGATCGTTGTCGAGTTAATTACAATCTGGGTCGGCTCTTGAATTGGCATAAGGTCAGCACTTTCTGGCACCCAGGTACCTTTCGCAAGTTCAAGAAATTTGCTAGGTGACCCACGGAAAACATTGAGATCCACGCGAGTGCCAGGAACTCCGTATTTCTTCGCGATGCCACAGGATGTGTACTGCCAGAGAACCCAGAGAGAGGAGCAGTTGGCCGTTGTCCAGGGGGTTACAAAACACCCGGCGGTCTTCAATCCTGGTTGGGTCAATGGGTCAAAGGGGTTGAGTGAGTAGTGAGCAATCCAGAGTGGGTATTTTGCCAGCGCCGCGTCTCGGACCATGGCATTTTCTAGGAATTGCGGATACGAGTAAATGATCGGTGATCGACCAGTCTTTGCCTCCACCGCCTCTAACCAGCTCTTTGCCCAGAGGGTGACCGCGTTTCTGGATGCGTATTTGGCACATGAGCCAGTTGCAGAGGTTTGGACGCAATTATTCTCAAGATCCAGTGCAAATGCGAGATCACGTTCTGTGTATCCGCCAAGAGCTGCCAATCGCCAGATAGCCTTCTGCGCTTGGGCTTGGGCATCTTGGGTGATGACGACTTCATCAGTTGAATCTGGGAGAGTGGCGTAGTAGTAAAAGCCCGTGTAGATACCAGCGGCTTGGGCGGCGTTATGGTCCATGATTAGATACTTCAAAGCCTGCGCATCGTATTTATCCTGAGTATCTGCAGCTTTTATCAGGACGAAGCGAATGCCAGCCCCGTACATTTTCACGAAATCGATAGGAGCGTCGCCTGGATGTTGCCAGCGACTAATATCCATCCCGTGAATCCGACCCCCTGGGCCACTTTCCAAAATGAGGGATGAGGGGTCGTAACTACTCATTTCTGGTATTTGTCGAATCTTTATTGAGCGTGCAGCCGAATTGATTCTGGATTTTCCAATGGTTGCAATCGCACGATATTTGACCTGAGCGTCTCGGGCCGTGGCTACAGCCTCAATTTTCCACGTGCCGGAGGAAGTTGTCTGGGCCGAGAGTAGTGTGCTCCGCCATTTCTTCGACAGTTCGACCTGTACCTCGATTTTAACTGACTTTCTAGCTGGTTTAAGTTGGCCGAAGAGTGTGACGATCGGATCAGTAACACTTGGCGTCTGGCGAACAGTGAGCGAGAGTGAAGATATGCTCCCGACAGAAGGGTATAAATTCGTACTGGCGAAGATTAATAGTATGGCGAGAAAGAGTTTTGATCGATTTTTCATTATCCATCGACCACATCAAGATCAATGCCAAGGATCTCTCTAATTGCCCTCTGGAGCGCCACGCGATGACGATCCCGGACCGTGCCGTATTCAAAGTTGCCAGGAAATTTGCCGCTATCGGAGAAATCAAGGATGAGAGTCGTTCCATCAAATCTTGCTAGGCGTGCGTCGAAAAATACCAACCAAGCAATTCGATCATCTTTCTCAAGTTGATCGAGGACATCACTCCATCGTGCCCGAAGATTGGTGATATCCATGTTCAGGACGATACCCGACCAGACTTAAAATGGGTTAACCAGAACCGCCTTGACAGACCTTTCACAGGCTTGGCTAGTGACGAGGTGAGCCAATCCATTTGTTGTACTCATTTGTCATGAGCACCCTGAGATTGTGGCTCCGGTCGGGGGCGATTCCTAGTAAGGAGGCAATTCTGGCAACAATTTGCTCGACAGATTTTTCACTTACATAGCGTTGACGTCCAATTTCTCCATTGCTCATTCCTGATGCCACAAGCCGAAGAGTCTCAGCTTGGATATCGGTAAGCATCGCCGCAATCGCGAGAAAAGATTTTTCGTTCGGTGATGTGAATCGATTTACCCATTGCATCTTCTCATTGCCGGCAATTGCTTTGACAGATGCAGGAACCGCAAGGCATAAAATATTGAGATCCGCGAGTGTTCTCTTGAGAACGAGTTGAGAACCCGCTGGTATATCCTTTTCAATGAGACCAAGTAAGCGAAGATCAGGACAGGCCGTTGTAAGAACTATTCCTAGTTTCTCTGCTTCCTTTCGCAACGCTCTGGCCAGGATTATTCCGCCATAACTGTTGAAATGAGCATCTATGACCACAACTTCTGGCCTTAGGGTTCTAAAAAGATTCTGGGCGGCTCCTATTGTGTGGGCTTCTCCTACTACATTCACCCCGCGAAGTCGCATCGCCTCTGCCAAGGTAGTGAGTTCGAATGCATCATCATTGATGAGAAGCACTCGGTGAGTCATGAGTAAAAGTATCTTAAATAATCTTCAAAATAGGGTACCCGCTCCCAAGCGTTTAGGCAGGAGAAAGCAATTTTCTAATAAATTGAGGCACCGCAATCGATAGTTGTAGGGCAACGAGCGGACCTCCTTGAGAGGCGAGAGTGGCGGCTCCTGAGTGAATCAGAGAGCCAGTAGCCGCCAGTTCTACCAGAAATTCTGGCTCATTCTGCACCCGCTCTGCATGGGTGGCGACCAGTGCTCCGAGAATCCCACTTAAAACATCCCCGGTTCCTGCGCTCGCCAACCATGGTGTCCCTGGAGGTAATTTGATCGAGGAATTTGTCGAAGCGACAACAGTTTCATGGCCTTTTAATAGAACGGTGACATTAAATTTATCAGCGGCAATTTTCGCCCACTTCATTGGATCACGCGCAATCTCTCCAACTTCAACTCCGATCTGGGAATCTGCTAAAAGGGATGCAAGTTCTCGGAAATGGGGGGTAATCAGCGTCGGTGAACGGATCTCGGCCGTGAATGAAATAGCCCCGGCATCAAGGAGAAGGGGGATTTGTTGGTCCATCGCACTGCGAATGAGATTTCTTCTACGTCGTTCCAGCTTTGCACTCTCAATTCCAGATCCAATGAGCCACGCTTGAACCTGTCCAGCTTGAATGACAACTTCTGGTCGCTGCCGTAGAACCAAAAACCTGGCGATCCGTGGGCCGAAATAGCGGACCATGCCCACGCCTGTCTGCATCGCTCCTTCGCAGGTAAGGACTGCGGCACCAGGATATTCGCGCGATCCGGAAATAACTCCTAATACCCCGCGAGAGTATTTGTCATCCGTGCTCGTTGGCGTAGCAATGCATCGTCGTGCATCTTCTTCTCTCCAGATTTTCTGCTCTACCACGATGACATCCGCTCATATTGGGTCAAGATGAGTATATTTGCTCCACTTAAAGTTTACGATTTGCTGGGGGTTAAGTGAAGCACTCTGTTTGGACGCAGTGGGATGACATTGCAGTTCCCCCTGGTATTGACAGACTTACTCCCTCCAATACCCCGTTGGAATCTGCCGATTTATCACAGGTCACCTTCTACGTGCCCCCCTATATGGAAGGCCGACGTGCTCTTAAATATGTAAGATCGATGCCAAATCTCCAAGTTCTACAGATGCCGAATGCGGGATATGAGGATGCCCTGGAATTTATGCGTCCCGGTTTAACACTCTGCAATGGCCGAGGGATACATAATGATTCCACGGCTGAACTTGCGGTAGGGATGGTCATTGCCTCTCTTCGTGGCTTTCCAAGTTTCGTTCTTTCGCAGAGTCGAAGAGAGTGGAACCACGATCGATTCCGCTCAATTAGCGATCGAAAGATTGGGATCCTGGGATTTGGGGCGATTGGAAGAACGATTGCTCGGAATCTTTCGGGTTTCGATGTTGAGGTGATCGGGTTTTCACACTCGGGATCTGAAGGTTCTATTGAAGTCTCGCACTTTAACGAGTATCTACCAACGTTTGATGTAGTAATTCTGATTCTTCCTCTTACGGTGGAAACTCGTCATTTTTTTGATGCTAGACGGCTAGCCCTTTTAAAGGATGGCGCTCTGCTTGTAAACGTTGCAAGAGGTGCGATCGTTGACACGGATGCTCTTCTGGCTGAATTGCGAACTGGGCGAATTACAGCCGCCCTAGATGTTACGGACCCGGAGCCACTGCCACGCGATCACCCGCTCTGGCAAGAAAAAGGAGTATTTATCACCCCGCATGTCGGAGGTAATTCAAGTGCCTTTGAACCACGCGCCCGCAAATTGATTGAATCCCAATTGGTTCGATTGGCTTTTGGAGAGGTTTTAGAGAATATCGTCGCTCAAGTGAAAGAACGGGTGGAGCATGAAGGTTGAGGTTTTTGATGAGCGACGAAATATTTTGGGGGAGGGTCCCAACTCGTCCGGTAAGAGCAATGAGCAATTTAATTGGGTGGATGTGACTGGCAGAAAAGTACGCTTCCGGAATCTCGTGACATCGGAAATTTCAGAGTATGAGACGACTGAGGATGTCAGTTTTGCGATTCCCCGTTCACCAGGTGGTGAAATACTTGGGGTAGTCAGTGGTCCGTTGCTTCGCGATAGCGATGGAACATTGCACCAACTGCTAAGCCGAGAAAACGCGGACGGATTTCACAGTTCGAGAGAATTACGTTGGAATGATGCCAAAGTCTCCCCACAGGGAGATCTCTTTCTAGGAACAATGGCCTATGACGGCGAAATTAACGCTGCCGCTTTTTATCAATTGCGTGGAGATGGAAAACATCTCCGGCGACTTTTTGGCGATGTGACTTGCAGTAATGGAATTGCTTGGAGTACTGACGGCGCACTCATGTATTACATCGACACTAACTTAAATCGCGTCGATATCTTTGACGTTGATGAAAAGGATATTAAGAATCGACGAACTCTTCTCTCCTTCACGGAAGATATGGGCCTTGCCGATGGAATGTCGATCGACGCCAATGGGAATCTCTGGATTGCATTTTGGGGCGGACATCGAGTTCGTTGCATAGATGGTGCAACGGGGGAATTTCTTGAAGAGATTCTCTGCCCTGCTCCGCGCATTACCTCTTCCGTTTTTGGCGGAGAAAATCTAGATCAACTGGTCATCACGAGCGCCAGCGAGTCGACCAACTTGGCTGATTTTCCCGAGGCGGGAATGGTCTTCATTACCCAGCCAGGGGTCCGTGGGTTGGTGACTTCTCTCTTTCCTGCATGAAACATGAGTAATTTGTCTAAATCCTGAGTTTACTGTTTTAGAGATTTGACTCTCTTTGTGGGAGTTATTCCCACAAAGCCATTGACTTTCCTATTCCCGAGTTCTATAAATGTCCTGTCTCGTTGATTTAGGTCACGATCTAAATGGATGAGAATCGGATCGAGAAACGGCTCTGGGGTAACGAGAGTTACTCTCAACACGGCGACGACGTGGGGGTCGGGAAAACGGCAGGTTCGAGTCGTACTGCACTAAATGAGTTTTCGGGAAACTGAAAAAGCGCACTCTCATCGGCTTTCGTCGGTCGATCGTTATTTGCGAATATTCTCATTTACATGGTGTGACGACGCAGTGGGGCCCCTCGAACATCTAATTCGAGGGGCCCCACGTACGTATTAACCCACACTTTGATTCTCATCTCTGGAGCCACGCTGGAGATGCTCTGCCTTACTCAATCAATTTCTACATTATGTACTCCAAGCGGGTCATCATTCCTGCCTCTGCGTGGTAGGCATTGTGGCAATGGATCATCCATTTGCCGGGGTTATCGGCGACGAGATCAACATCAATCCGGCCCATCGACGGCACCAGAACCGTGTCTTTACGCGCGCCTGAACCGCCGGCGACTCCGAGCTGAAAAGTATGCCCGTGGAGGTGAATTGGATGGGGCATCATTGTGGCATTTCGAATCCTTAATCTGCCTTTCTCATTACTTTTAATTGAGAGAGGTTTAGTTTGCGCGTAAGTACGCCCGTTAATCTTCCATTCGTACGGTTGCATGCGCCCCGATAAAGCGAGGTTTTGAATCCGATCGGGGCTTGATTTGGCAAGACGAACTTCCTCGCTCGCTGTTAGCATCTCCGCCGTTAAAGGGTGGCTGTTAAGTTCCGCTGGTCTATAACTTTCTTCCGGAATACTCCCACTCCCAGTTCGAAGGAGAGCTCGGGTGATATCAGACTTTCCAACTGGTTCGGCGACAAGGGGGAATACGCCATCCTTCGCGGTAATCATGAGATCGTATCGCTCCCCCATTCCGATTCGCAGAAGTTGAGTTTGATAAGCTTCAACCGGAAAGCCGTCCGTGTGTGTCACGGTCATCATGTGTCCTGCGAGTGCAACTTGGAAAATTGTGTCAGCTGCGGAATTAATGATTCTTAGGCGAATCTGTTCACCAGATTTCGCGCTGAATACTTCAGGATCATTTATTGGACGGCCGTTAACAAGATAAAGGGGATATGTGACGTCACCGCTATCCATCCCACCCATCCCGCTCATGCCACCCATATCTCCCATCCCGCTCATGCCACCCATATCTCCCATCCCTGAAGAGGTGGCATTACCCTGCTTGAGTTCATTGAATATCTGATCGGGATTTTTTCCGATCCCATCGGTCCAATCATCGAGAACAACAATCCATTCCCGCTCGTACTTGAGATTTTCGTTGGGATCTTCCACGATAAAAGGCGCATACAGTCCCCGATCAAGTTGAATTCCGCTGTGGGGATGGAACCAGTAGGTCCCTGCATCGGGTGTGATGAAATCGAAGATGAATCCCGCTCCCGAGGGGATCTCGGGTGATGTAACACCAGGTACTCCATCCATATCATTTCTAATGGCGAGCCCGTGCCAGTGAACACTTGTGGCTGTGGGTAAGTCATTTGAGAAGGCGACGCGAACACGATCACTTTTATTCACTCGAATAACTTTTCCTGGAAGGGAGTCCCCATAGATCCACGTCTTCGCGATTCTTCCACCGAGATCAACCTCAGCCAATCGGGCCGTCAAGTCGAATTTCTTAATTTTTCCACTCCACGTGAGAGCGGATTCGCGCGCTTCAATATCTGACAGTGCAGAGGGCCGCGACTTGGAATTAGTACTGCATGAAGAAAGTCCTAGAATCGCACCCGCTCCTATGGTTCCAGCAAGAACTCCTCGGCGACTAACGTGAGGCATGGTCATTTTTACTCCCTCGAAGTTGGTGTAATTAATGGGAAATTATCTCGGGGAAAGTCACCCGATTACTTCCACTTCTCGTGAAGTTTTATTAAAGATCACTTCTTTACTAAATCTTTACCCTTCCAATAGGTGCTTTTCAACCCTGTCCCCTACTATGGGAAAGGAGTTAGTGAAAGGAATTGAAGATGGACTGGTACGGAAATGGATACGGATGGATGGGTGGCGGCGGAATACTCTGGATGGCGCTGACGTGGATCATCATCATTGGATTGAGTATTTGGTTCGTTACCTGGTTGACTCGCAGAGATAAGTCTGTAGAAAGGGCCGAAACTCCACGCCAAATCCTTGATCGACGGCTGGCATCTGGAGAAATTGATGCAACGGCCTATGCTCAAGCGCGAAGACTCATCGATGGACATTCAGCTGGAGGTGCTGAAAGCAAGTAGACTGGGCGTTCCACAACTCAGTGCTTAAAGAATTGGATTTAAGTGAGTCGAAGACTGCGGGTACTCGTCGTTGAAGATGAAGTGGAGTTGGCGTCGGTCGTCGCAAGTTACTTTGAGCGTGAAGGTTATTTTGTAGAGTTAGCCTTCGATGGCCATACCGGGGTTGAAAAGGCCAGAAGCGGTACGCCGGATCTCATCATTCTTGATCTTATGCTTCCGGGGATCGACGGCATAGAAGTGTGCAGACAGGTAAGGACTTTTTCCGATGCTTATATTCTCATGTTGACCGCTCGCGATGAGGAAGTCGATAAGATCGTGGGTTTTGCCGTGGGAGCCGATGATTATTTGGTCAAGCCATTCTCTCCGAGAGAGTTGATAGCTCGATCCAAAGCAATATTGCGACGTCCACGTTTGCAGGACTCTCTCGACGGGGTGGAGGCGCTTTCGCGCATACTTCGTTTTGGCGAACTCGCGATTGATTCATCTGCTCGAACTGTTGCCGTCGGGGAAAAGATTATTGAATTGACGCGAACGGAATTTGATCTATTGGAGATTCTAGTTGAGAGCCCAAAGAATATTTTTTCTCGCCGGCAACTTCTAGAGTTGGTCTGGGGTGGAGACTGGTATGGCGATATTCACGTGGTCGATGTGCATCTTGGACATATACGGAAAAAACTCTCAGAGGCGGGAATGTCCGACGGAACGATTCGAACGGTGCGGGGAGTCGGGTATGGAATGGAATTGAAGTGAGAATTGGACGGAAGCCGCGCTTAATATCGCAATTGCTGATTGGTCAAACCATTCTGCTGGTGGTAGCGGGTGTGACGCTTGTTGGGACTGCTTCGTTGGTCGCGCCATCGATATTTCATCGACATATGATTGAAGCTGGAATAGATACAACTGCTGCCCAATCTCACATAGAGGAAGCGTTCTCTGGGGCTTTTACTCTCTCGTTGGCAATCGCAATTTTCAGCGCACTCATCATTTCAGGACTCGTCGCCTGGTACTTGATCCGCCGGGTGACCCAGCCGATTGAACTCTTAGCCCGAGCCGCGGAAGGGATCGCCTTTGGTGATAATGCTGCTGAGATCGAGGAAGGTGGCTCCTCCGCAGAGATAGATCGCCTGGCC
>JACPZY010000127.1 GCA_016195215.1 Actinomycetota bacterium
CGGGTTCTGTCCGATGCCGGCCCCGATCACGTTGCCGAACAGGACCTCGTCGACGTCCTTGGGGTCCACTCCGGCCTTCTGAAGAGCGGCCTTGATGGCGATGCCGCCCAGTTCCGGCGCGGCCAGCGTCGCCAGCGCCCCGTTGAACGCCCCGAACGGAGTCCGCACCCCGCCGGCCACGTACACGCTCTTCTGGAATAAAAAGAGAGAACCACCGCGGCGGGATAACCCAATTCTCGGTCAATATGTGAGGTACTTTGGTTTCCATATAATCAATTCCCGAAGTCATCACTTCTTCAACTCCTTGTGGGATAAAAAGTGGGCTCACTGTCGATGGAAGAGATGATTTGAAGTCCTCCATCGCAGCCCAACATCTGGTTGCCGTTGACCATGGCGATACATAACGTCTTTCGTCAATATCGAGAACGTGTGCTCCATCAGGTCGTAATGCAGGCGATTCCGGAAAAATAATCCGACGTAATGCAAGAATCTGTTCGGCTCGCGACGAATTCTCTGTTGCCGCAATAGTCGACCAGCGAAGGCGATCTGCGGGTTCAAATGAAGAGATGGGTTCGTAGACTCGTAACGATGCAACGTATGGAGTCGGACGCATGGCGGTTACGCCCGCGGAATGTAATTGCCCTCGGCGAAAGGATCGTCATCGTCACGATCTTTCGACGTATCAGGCTCTCCGTGAAGTTCTTTTGCTAAGCGGTCGAGATCCATCTCCTGGGATGAATACTTCAGATCGCGAGCAACCTTGGTTTGCTTGGCTTTTGAGCGGCCGCGCCCCATAGCGTGACCTCCTTAACTATGTGCAATCAGGGGGGTAGGTTACCGTGCTTGGTAGGAACCTTCCAAAGTAGCCCCCTCAAACTCGGGGATTTCTACAATTTGACCAGCAATCCAGGCTCTCATGCCCCGGGCCGCCAGGGTTTTGAGGGCCAGATCGGCGCTTGATTGAGCGATCACCGCGACCATGCCCACTCCGCAGTTCCAGGTAGCCTCATAATCCGCTCGGTCTATACCGCCAAGGTTGGCTAGCAGGTCAGTGCCCACTGGCAGTGCCCAGGTTGAGCGATCAAAACAAGCGCTGAGCCCCTTGGGTATAACGCGCGCCGTATTTGCTGCCAGGCCGCCGCCGGTCACATGGGCGAAGGTTCGCAGATCACTCTGAAGGGCCTTGATGAGAACCAGGCAATCGCGGGTATAGATCTCAGTCGGTGTTAGAAGTTCTTCACCCAGAGTTCTTCCTAAATCTTGATACGTGTGCTTGAGGTCTAATTTTTTGGTCGCGAGAATATGACGGATCAACGAGAAACCATTGGAATGGAAACCACTTGAAGGCATCGCAAGTAATAAATCACCGGGTTTAACTTTCTCCGCACCTAATAGATTGGGTGCATCTACAATTCCGGTTGCTGCACCTGCGAGATCGAATTCATCTTCCTCAAGCAGACCAGGATGCTCGGCAGTCTCACCGCCAATCAGGGCAGTGTTGGCTTTCTGGCAACCCGTTGCAATTCCCTTAACAATCTCTGCAACGCGCTCTGGAAATACTTTCCCAACGGCAATGTAGTCAGTCATGAATAATGGTTCCGCACCGCATACCACTAGATCATCAACCACCATCGCGACCAAGTCCTCGCCGATCGTGTCGTAAATTCCCATCTGGCGCGCGATTTCCGTTTTTGTCCCGACACCATCGGTTGAGGTCGCGAGCAACGGTTGTCGGTAATTCTTAAGAACTGACACGTCAAAGAGGCCGGCGAATCCGCCGATTCCTCCAATGACCTCGGGTCGAGATGCCTTGGCAATTGACGCTTTCATTAATTCGACAGCACGTTCTCCAGCATCAATATCAACGCCTGCATCGCGATACGTTGACACTAGTGGGCTCCCTGCACAGGCGTAATCTCCAGACGCATCTTCCCCTCCGACATATCTGTCGGAATTGAAATTGGGTATTGCCCGGTGAAACAGGCATGGCAGAGTTTTGACTCCGCGATAGTTGTGGCTTCGATCAAGCCCTCCAGAGAGACATAACCCAGAGAGTCTGCACCAATCGAGCGACGAATCTCCTCGATTTCAAGGCCGCTGGCGATCAACTCAGCCCGGGAAGCGAAATCAATCCCGTAAAAACAGGGCCACTTTACTGGCGGACTAGAGATCCGGACGTGAATTTCCCGCGCACCGACCTCACGGAGCATCCGAACAATTGCACGTTGGGTATTCCCGCGGACAATCGAATCATCTACTACTACAATCCTTTTACCTTCAATGATTTCACGTAAAGGATTGAGTTTGAGACGAATTCCCAGCTGTCTAATTGTCTGGCTGGGCTGAATAAAAGTGCGCCCGACATAGGAATTCTTCACAAAGCCAGCGCCGTACGGAATTCCGGAGGCACGAGAATAGCCAATTGCCGCGGGAGTTCCTGACTCAGGCACTGGAATGACAAGGTCCGCCTTCACTGGATGCTCATGTGCCAGTCGCTCGCCCACTGCCACCCGCGTTGCGTGAATACCGCGCCCAGCAATCGTCGTATCTGGTCGCGCTAAATAAACATATTCAAAGAGACAGCCCTTGGGCTCCTGTGTTGCCCAACGCTGTGAGCGAATTCCAACCTCATCAATTGCGATGAACTCACCTGGTTCGACTTCGCGAATAAAGGAGGCACCTACAATATCCAACGCGGCAGTTTCAGAAGCAACCACCCATCCGCGTTCCAATTTACCGATAACAAGCGGACGTACTCCATGTCGATCGCGCGCCGCATACAAGGTGTGTTCGTCCATGAAGACAAGGGAGAAGGCACCTTCAAGAAGTGGCAGGACTACCATCGCACTTGCTTCAAAATTCTTCTCATCTTGTCCAGCCATGAGAGCTGTCATGATTTCTGTATCAGTCGTTGCCCCGCGATCTTTAGCAGCCACGAGCGGAGTCAGTCGTTGAAGCAACTCTGCCAGATCGCCGGTGTTCGTGAGATTTCCATTGTGGGCGAGTGCCAGAGTTCCGTATTTAGTTGGGCGAAGTGTCGGTTGGGCATTCACCCAGGTACTAGAACCGGTTGTCGAGTATCGGCAATGTCCAATTGCCAACTCTCCTTTGAGTGATGTCAGA
>JACPZY010000103.1 GCA_016195215.1 Actinomycetota bacterium
ACGCCCAACTCGGTCCCGTTGTAGCGGGTTTTCGGGCGTGGCGGAGTGCCGAAGATGATCTAGTTGCAGCAAAAGAGCTGGCTCAGAGCGATCCCGATTTTGAATCCGAAATTCCCGCGCTACAAGAAGTGTGCGATGTGACAGCTACGAAGTTGGAAGAGCTTCTGCTACCCCGCGATCCCAATGATGACCGCGATGTCATTATGGAAATTAAAGCGGGTGCAGGAGGAGATGAGTCCGCACTCTTTGCCGGCGACTTACTTCGCATGTATTTGAGGTATGCAGAGAAGCACGGGTGGAAGACTGAAGTGCTTGATGCTACCGACAGCGACCTGGGCGGATACAAAGATGTCTCTATTGCCATTAAATCTCGTGGGATGCCAGAACCGGGTAAATCCCCGTATGCACGATTGAAATTTGAAGGTGGAGTCCACCGAGTCCAGCGAGTTCCTGAAACTGAATCTGCTGGCCGCATTCACACATCTGCAGCGGGGGTTCTAGTGCTTCCGGAAGCAGAAGAGATTGATGTGGATATCAACATGAACGATCTGCGCATTGATGTTTTCCGATCAAGCGGCCCCGGCGGGCAGAGTGTCAACACGACCGACTCTGCCGTGAGAATTACTCATATTCCAACAGGAATTGTTGTTTCATGCCAGAACGAGAAGAGTCAGTTGCAGAATAGAGAGTCTGCCTTACGTATCCTGCGTGCACGTATGCTGGTCGCCGCACAAGAGGCTGCAGACGAAATCGCCTCTGCCGAGCGAAAGAGCCAGGTTCGTACTGTCGATCGTAGTGAGAGAATCCGCACTTACAACTATCCGGAGAACCGGATCAGTGATCATCGTGTCAACTTCAAGGCGAATAATTTAGATGCAGTTTTAAGTGGTGAGCTGGATCCAATGATTCAAGCACTACTTGATGCAGACAAAGCGGCCAAGTTGGCTTCCACAAGTAATTAATAGAGTAATTAAGAGCCAACTAGGAATATTGAGATGGAATTAAGAGATCAACTTCAGAAGGCAAAGAGTCAATTCCGAACTTTGGAAATAAGTGAGGTTGATGCAGAGCATTTATTGGCGCACATTCTTGGACTCGCCAGAATGGACCTTCATAACAGCGTTAAGGTCGAAAGTGCGCTCTCTGCCTATGAGGACCAGGCTGATATTGAAGATAACTTCGCTCTCCTCTGCCAGCGTCGAGCAAGTGGAGAGCCACTTCAGTACATCACTGGTGTTGCGTATTTTCACAATCTGACTCTTGAAGTTGGACCAGGCGTTCTTCTTCCTAGACCAGAGACAGAACTTCTTGTGGAGAGCGTCTTGACACATCTCAAATCTTCGAACGGGCCAACAAGTGTCATTGATCTTGGCGCGGGTTCAGGTGCAATTGCTCTGGCCATCGCGACTGAGGTACCTAATTCTCATGTCATAGCGGTTGAGAACGATCCAGAGGCTCTGATCTGGCTGAGGAAAAATTGCGAGAATGCAGATGTAGAGGTGCGGATCGTTGCCGAAGATGTTGCGACTGCCCTGGATGGAGTAAGGGCGGATTTAGTCGTTGCGAACCCTCCCTATATTCCCAACGATCAAATGCTTCCAAAAGAAGTTGTAAACCACGAGCCGCATGTCGCACTCTTTGGGGGAAGTGATGGAATGGAAATTCCTCGTGTATTTATTGACGCAGCTGCGCGATTACTCAAACCTGGCGGTCTTTTTGTAATAGAGCACGGTGAGGGACAGGTAAAAGCGATTACTCAGAAATTGTCGGAGGATTTTATCGAGATTAAGAATCATGATGATCTCAACCAGAGACCACGGTGGTCGAGTGCTCGGAGAAATCCAGTATGACAGTAAGGATTGAGTTACTTCCCGAGGAGCAAGAGGCCCAAGTAGCTCAAGCATTGGAGTGGATCAATTCTGGACTCATCATCGCCGCACCGCTTGAAAATGGATACGCTTACTTAGTAGATGCCTTTACTCATGATGCAGTTCGCTCCATGCATGTGCTCCATGGAGATGCCCTCGGCGTCGCTGCACAAGTACTAATTTCGGATATGGCGGTACTCGATGGAATTGCGCGAGAAGTCTCTGCGCATGCCAGAACACTTATGAATAATTTCTGGCCAGGAATGCTCTCATTTAGGCTCCGTCCTCATCAAGGACTCTCCTGGGATCTCGGAGATGGAAAGAGGTTGGATCAGATTTGTGTACGAGTGCCGAATGCAGAATTTGTTCTTGCACTTCTTCGAAAGAGCGGACCTCTCGCCGTTGTGAGTGCGGCAGATTCCGGTAAGGCGCCGATTTTGGATGCAAGTCTCAT